>JAQVRG010000093.1 GCA_028701165.1 Eubacteriales bacterium
TGACTGGAAAAAAATACGCGCCATCATCGACAAATTATTGCAGGATAAAAACGAGAAGCAGGAAATTGGGGAGGAAGTAGCAAACCATGAATAAGAAGATCGACAACTACATCGACGTGCTGTTTTCGGACATTCCGCGCAGCAAAAAGGCGGCGGAGCTCAAAGAGGAGCTGCGCGCCAACATGAACGAGCGCTACGACGATTACATCGCGCAGGGCGAGTCCGAAACGCAGGCGTACAGCCAGACCGTCGCCAACATCGGCGATATCGACGAGATGCTCGCGTCCGTCACGCCGGACGCGCAGTTCAAGCTGGAAGCGCAGCATTACCGTACGCGTTCGGCGCGCAACATCGGCGTTGCGGTGGGGCTCTATATCCTCGGCGCGGCGATGGTCGTAGGAAGCGCCTTCTTCAACAGCGAGAACGCGCCCATCCTCGCGGTGTTCATACTGCTCGTGCTCGCGGCGGTCGCTACCGGCCTCATCATCTATACCAGAATGTCCACGCCGCGCGAATACCAGGATTTCAACCGCGATGACGACGACATGCGCGGGATCGATACGAGCACGCCGGAAGGCAAACGTTTTCAAAACCTTCTGAGCCTCTACTGGATGGTCGTGACCTCCGGCTATCTCGTTTGGAGCTTCCTTACCTTCGATTGGCACATCACTTGGATCGTTTGGCCGATCGCGGGCGTGCTCTCCGGCATCCTGAAGGTTCTCTACAACATGAGGAACGACAGCCATGAGTAATCGCACGCTGAACATCGTTAAGCTGGTATTTTTGCTGCTCATTCTGATCCCGCTTTGCGTGATCAGCTACAGAATCGTCGTGAAGGGAAGTATGAACATGTCCGTTTTTTCTATCGGCAGCGGTGAACTGGTAAGACAGGAGAGCTTCTCTGACGTTTCCGCCGTGCGCGTGGATCTGGTGTCCTGCCCCGTTACCGTTACCACCCACGAGGGCAACGGCGTCAGCGTGGACATCAGCAAGATCGGCCTTGGGATACAGGGCAGAAACATCCCCACGGTCAAAATGGAAGGGAATACCCTCGTTATCACCGAGCCGCGGGCGATCGTGAGCTTTTCCACCGCGGGCTACCATGTCGAGCTGAGCGTGCCGGCAAACGATCGTATGGATTACGATATGAAGTCCGTAAGCGGACATGTGCACCTTGAAGCGCCCAGCGACAAGGCGTATCTGCGCTCCACCAGCGGCAGCGTGCGGCTGGACGCGTCCTGTGTGGACGTGACCGCCGAAAGCGTCAGCGGCTCCATCCGCATCCACGGCGACGACAGCACGAAATCCGTCCGCGCCGACAACACCAGCGGCTCCATCCGCGTCGCGGCGGGTAAAAACGTCGAATCCATCTATGCCGACAGCACCAGCGGCTCCATCAAGATCAGCATACCGGAAAGCCTCGGCTACAAGATGGATTATAAGTCCGTCAGCGGCTCCATCAAAGACGAATACCGCGGTATCAAATACGATAAAAACGGTTCCGCGCTCATGAAGGGCGACGGCGAAGTCGATATCACCGCGCACAACGTCAGCGGCAGCATCCGCTTGGAGGATTGGGATTAAGACGCTTCGCTTTCGCGTCCGGTCGAACGACCGGGCGCGAAATTTTACCACTTTGCAACTGTTCACTTCGTTCGCGGTCGCTGCAAGGTACAGGCTTTCGAAAAAGTCCTGTTGGGCCTTTTTCGAGTTAACAGGTTTTGCCTACTACGCTGCGCTTCGCCGGGCGGCAAAACCTGCAACGCACGAAAACCTGCCGGTTTTCATCCGTTCCGGCGTACACGTTGCCGGAGCCGGATCAAACGTCAAGGGGCGCGGCCCCTTGACAATCCCCCAAGGAATTTGTTGATAAAACGCAGCGCGGCGGAAACCGTATCGGTTCCGCCGCGCCCGTTTTATCCCCATATGTGCCTTTCTAGCATTCATTCCTACTTATTGATGATTTTCGCCGCCCACGGCCTATGCACCCGCATCGCGCCCTTGGGGCAGAATTCCTGGCAGCAGAAGCAGCGAATGCACTTCTTCCTGTCGATCTTGGGAAGTCTGCCGCTTTTGCCGTCCGTCATCTCGATGGCCTTGGCGGGGCAAATCTCGGCGCATTTGCCGCAGCCGACGCAGGCGGCCTTGTCCGGCATGGGCTTGCTTGCAAGCAGCGCCGTCGCCAGCCTGTTGATCACCGGATTGCCGCCGCTCCAGCTTGAAATAGGCCGTTTGTTCGCCTGCTTGAAGTCCGGCACGACAAAGCCCTCATAATCGCCCTCGATGGTGATCTCCGCCACGCTCTCCGGGATCAGGCCGCGCTTATGCGCTTCCACGAGCGTCGGCACATTTTCAAAGGGGATGTGCATGATGTGCGCGCCGAGTATATCCATCTTATGCGCGTTTTCCGACGCCATCAGCGCGCCCACGAAGCGGGGGCTGCCCATGGTGGGGCCGTTGCCTTCCATGCTCCACACGAAATCCGCGATGCAAAGGCGCGGCTTGATACATTCGGCCAAGTCCACCAGCATGTTGGCAAACGCCGTATAGTCGGCGTAACGGTAATGGTATTCGCCCTTCATAAGACCCGGTATGGTGCCGAAGAAATTCTTGCACGCGCCCGTATACGCCATCATGCCGTGGGTCTTGGGCTTGCAGCAGTCGATCACGGCGTCCGCGTCCAGTATGTATTTGGTAAAGCGGATGGTTTTCGCGGCCGCCCCCTCCGGGAAAGCGACCTCCTGCTCCTCAAAGCAGTCGTTGAGCTTGACGTTTTCGCCCTCGATCGCGTGCATGCCCGTCGCCTTATAAATGCCCGCGAGAAAACCCGCCGTAAAGAGACCCCCGGGGCTGTCCCCCACCACGACCTGCGCTCCTCGCGCGCTAAGCGCGTCGCAGAGCGTTTTGAGCACCGCCGGATGCGTCGTCGCCGCCGCAGCGGGCTTGAGCGGCCCTACGAGGTTTGCCTTGACGGCGATCTTCATGCCCGGCTTCACCCAGTCTAAGCCTCCGAAGGGTGCGAGCGCTTTTTCCAGCGCCCCCCGCACCTCCGCCGCGTCATAGCTTTTGCAGGATACGATGCTTACGTCCGTCATGCCCTGTCCTCCGTTTTGCGTTATGCTAACAGTATAGCATACGCCCTTGCTTTTTCCCATCAAAAACGGCATACTGTATGTACGACATGCAAATTTCTGCAACTCGGAGGCCGCTTATGTTCATCTGGACGCCCGACGCGCTGCGTTTTATGAAAAACGCCTGCGAATACACGGATTTCTACCAAAACATCGCCGCGCACATCGCGCCGTCGCTGCCGCATGACGGGCATATATGCGACGCGGGCTGCGGCGCGGGGTATCTTTCGCTTGCGATGCTCCCCTATGTCGGCGCGGTCACGGCCATCGACATTTCCGAGGGGGCGATCAGCCTTTTGAAGGAGAAGAACAGCCCGGTCAAGGCGCTTGTCGGCAACATCGCCGAGCTTGCGCCCGAAACGCCCTACGACGCGATGGTGTTCTGCTTCTTCGGCGGCACGGAGGAGGCGCTTTCCCTCGGCCGCGCGCAGTGCAAAAAGGACGGACGGCTCATCCTCATCAAGAAGGATTGGCTCGCCCGCCGCTTTGTCACGCACGAGGTGCTCGTAGAGCGCCATTCCGCCATGGAAACGCAGCGCGAGCTCGACGCGCTGTCCATCCCCTATACGCTTACGCGCCTGCCGCTTGAAATGGGGCAGCCGCTATCGAGCATGGAGGAGGCCGTACGCTTCTTTTCCACCTACAAAGACCGCGACGACGACGCGCCGGTGGACGAAGCCTACATCCGCGCCCGCCTCGTCCCCGACCCTAAGGGCGAGTACGCCTACTATCTGCCGATGGAAAAAAACGTGGGGATCTTCGTGGTGGAGATGGGGGATGTGACGAAGGAATAGCCATGTCCAATAGTAATCTCGCGCCCAATCCATTACAAATCGAAATCGGCCTTGGTTGTATGGTTTCCATAGGTATGCCAGTCGGGCTCGTAATCCGCGTTTGCCTGATCACCCCACATATCCCAGCCCGCGCGCGCACCGCGTGCAAACAATTCAAGGTATGGGCCAGGTGAACAATTTTCGATGAGAGTAACAATTTCATCAGGCTTTCTAGAATGCTCGCGCTTCTGCGTGCGCACCAGATTTACCTGCGATCTTGCCGGCGCAAGTGTGCGGTTTGGCATGCCCCTCACACCGAAAAGTAAGAGCTCCGTTACATTGCGAAAATAGAAGCCGACACCGCGGCCATCCGGTTCGCCATCCTTGCGTACCTTCTCCCATACGATGTTGCCTTTGTAATCAAATCCCCATGCCTTCAAAACTGCAAGTCCGTCGGGCAAAAGCGCGTTCGGAACCCATAAATACAAATGACTCTTTGGCGTAATAACACGCTCGACAGGCAGCGCCTTAATCTCATCCAGCGACATGGTTTCATATCTGTTCAGTCGTTTATGCTCCGGTGCAACTTTTCCCGTGCGATTCTGAAACCGCCAAGGAGGATCCGCATATACTGTCGTGTATTTTTTATCGCCGCAAAAGGTCAGCAAACTGTCAATCGTTACTTCTAATGCTTCCATCGCCGCAATCCTCCATCCAATCTGAAATACACGCTTTTGTAATACCAACAGCCAGTATGGGACATCCGCCGTTACGCCGGGATTCCAATCGTGGCAACAGTTTTCCCATCCAAGTGGTGCTTGCACCGTATTTACGCATAATGGGCTTATCGTTTTCATCGCGTATCGTCCTAAAAACGTCGTTTAGGTTCTTTGCTCTGGTGATAATAATACCGGCACTGACAACATCGCACTCATAATACGTTCGCATAGCTAGAAGGTCTCTGTCAAAGGTTTGATCTTTGCTGTTCCATTCCAAGTCAAACGCAATACGATTTTTTAGAAAATCTATATTATGTCCGTCTATATACCCCCCTATTACGCGTTCTTCAAAAGGTTCCGTCGCGAAGCGTCCTCTCTGATCCGCCTGTCGCGGAAAAAATTTAATATGCAAATCGCCCGAAATACGTATCTCCCGCCAATGATGCGGATAAAGCGCGTCGTCAAATTTCTTTGGAATCTTTGTTTCATTGCCACCCGCTTCGCGTAAATCCGCTACAGTTATATCCAGCCGTTTTAAGCACGACGTAATTTCTGACCACTCCTCGGGAAAAGCCTGCGTAATAATCTCTATGGCGTGATTATAACTATAGAACTCATACTTTTTCAGTAAATCCTTGCTGATATAATCGTTGAGAGCCATAATTATTACCTCGATTCACGTATATAATGATTATAGCAGAGAATTCCCCCGTTAACAATTTGATTAACAAAATGTTCTTCATTGCGGATGTTTTACGGGCAGTCCGCCATATGGCGGACTGCCCGTTCACCTTTTTACAACTTTTACGACGCGTAATTGCTGAAATAGTTCTGCACCAGTATGATCGGCGTGCCGCGGTCGCCGCTGCCGGAGGTCAGATCGCAAAGCGAGCCCAGAAGGTCTGTGAGCCTGCGCGGGGTCGTGCCCTGCGCGGCCATCTGCCCCATGAGGTCGCCTTTCTCCTTGATGCGCGCGCGGATGGCGTTTTGCAGCGCTTCGCCCGAAAGGTCGGCAAAATCGTTATCCGCAAGGTACTTGAGCTTCAGCTCGTTGGGAAGGCCGTTCAAGCCGTCCGTAAAGCCGGGAGATACGACGGGGTCTGCAAGCTCCCAGATCTTGCCGACGGGGTCCTTGAACGCGCCGTCGCCGTAGACCATGGCCTCGACCTGTTTTCCCGTGCGCGCACGCACGAGCGCCGCGATCCCCTCCGCCACGGCGGGGGCGTTCTTGGGGAAGAGCTTAATGGTGCTCTCCGTCGCCTTGTTGGAGCCTAAAAGGCCGTATTCCGGATTGTAGCCGCTGCCGTTTACGGGGGAAGAGAGGATGTCGCAAAGCGTATAGACGCGTTCGCCGCCCGCCGCCTTCACAAGCCGCTTGCTGCGCTCGCGCGTGTGGATATCGCAGCAGAGCACGTCCTTGGTATAAGAGAGGATCGCTTCGGCGTGGTTGGCGAGAATGATCACCGGCTCCGCGCCCTCCTCACGGATGAGGTCGGCGTAATAGGAAATGTAATCCATCTTGGTGAAGGGATGCAGCGGCGTGCCGAAATGCTTTCTGAAATCCGCCACGGTCAATACGTCCGTCCACGGGTTGACGCCGGACTTGTCCAGCGCGTCCACGTCCACCAAATGATTGCCCACCTCGTCGGAGGGGTAGCTAAGCTGCACGATCACCTTTTTTGCGCCCCGCGCCACGCCGCGAAGACAAATCGCAAAGCGGTTGCGCGAAAGGATGGGGAACACGACGCCCACCGTGCCGCCGGGGAATTTTGCCTTGACGTCCGCCGCGATATCGTCGGTAGACGCGTAGTTTTTGTCCGCGCGCGCCACGACGGATTCCGTCACGGCCACAACGTCCCGATCCTGTAGGGAGAAGCCCTCTTTTTTGCTCTGCGCGATCACCGCGTCCGCCACGATCTTCACGATGTCGTCGCCCTCGCGCACGATGGGCGCTAAGATACCCCGGGAAATTACGCCAGCCAC
>JAQVRG010000094.1 GCA_028701165.1 Eubacteriales bacterium
CTGTAAAGCGGATCCGCTTTGGGCACGCGTCCTGCGAGCACGTCGATCGCCTCGCGTACCTCCAAGCCGTTGCCGATCGCCATGCCCAAGGGCTGGTTCATATCCGTGATCACCGCCATGGTGCGCCGCCGCAGGCTGTTGCCGATCTTCACCATGGTCTTTGCTAAACGCTCCGCGTCCTCCGGCGTTTGCATGAATGCGCCCGTACCGAATTTCACATCCAGTACGATGGCGTCCGCGCCCGCCGCAAGCTTTTTGCTCATGATGCTCGACGCGATCAAGGGGATGCTCTCCACCGTGCCCGTCACGTCGCGCAGCGCGTACATCTTTTTATCTGCGGGCACCAGATTGCCCGTTTGCCCGATCACGCAAAGGCCGATGGCCTTTACGATCTCCTTAAACCTTTCGATGGGCTGCTCT
This sequence comes from Eubacteriales bacterium, assembly GCA_028701165.1. Lineage (GTDB taxonomy): Bacteria > Bacillota > Clostridia > Christensenellales > CAG-138 > JAQVRG01. Next base: position 421 of record JAQVRG010000094.1, read on the forward strand.
ATGCACACGCCCGGCACCGCCTCAAGCTTATCGAGCGTACCGCCCGTATGTCCCAAGCCGCGCCCGCTCATCTTGGCGACCGTGCCCCCGCAGGCCGCGACCAAGGGCGCTATCACAAGCGTCGTCGTATCGCCCACGCCACCCGTAGAATGCTTATCCACCTTTACGCCGGGCAGATCGTCAAGCTTCACCGTATCGCCCGAATAGGTCATCTGTCCCGTAAGCCAAACGGTCTCCTCCTCCGTCATGCCCTGAAAGCAGACCGCCATCATCCACGCGGCCATCTGATAATCCGGAATATCCCCCTTAACATACGCGTCGATGATATAATTCAGCTCCGCCTGCGTATGCGTCCCGCCCGCGCGTTTCTTGAGAATCAGATCAACCATGCGCATATGGCCTGCTCCTCCTAGTGTAATCGATATTAGATTTTACCACGTTGCGGCGCATTTTACAACCGAGGGACATTGCCGCATGTTTCTTCGCCAAACGGGCATAATGAAAGAAAAAGGAGCCTTTCAGAATGACCAAGCATAAGAAAAACCGTCTGCCCGTCGATGAAGCGGACGTAATAAGCGCCGGTGAGATGACGGGCGCGGTACCCCTGCCGCCGCTGGACGTCGCGTCCTATGAATCCTACGAGGATCTGATGGATATCGCGGCGGACGCGGAAAAGTACAAGGAATAAAAGCAAAGGGGCAAGCGCCCTTCCGCCGGCGTTTGCCCCGTTTCCTTTTCTGTAAAACGCGCTTATTTCAAATTGTCCCGCACCTTGGAAAACAGCGTCTTTTTCCCGGATTTCATATCCGCCGGCCGTTCGCCGAGGGATTCGGCAAGCTTTTTGAAAAGCTCGCGCTGCTCGTCGTTGAGCTTCTTGGGGATCTGCACGTTCGCCTTGATGAACAAATCACCCTTATTGGCGCTGTTCAGCTTTGTCACGCCCTGATCGCGGAGCCTAAACACCGTGCCGGGCTGCGTACCCTCCGGCACCTTGTATTTGAGCGTACCCGTCAGCGTCGGCACCTCGATCTCGCCGCCCAGCGCAGCGACCGTGATCGGTATGTTCATATCAAGATGCAGGTCATAGCCGCGCCGCATAAACAGCTTATGCGGTTTTACATGGATATTGACATACAGGTCGCCGGAAGGGCCGCCGCGGTATCCCGCCTCGCCCTCGCCGCGCATGCTGATGGTCTGTCCGTCCGCAATGCCCGCAGGGATATTGACGACGATCCGTTTTGACTGGCTGACGCGCCCCTTGCCTTTGCACGCGGGGCATGGCTCCTTGATGATCTTGCCCGTGCCGTGGCAGGCGTCGCAGGTGCGTACCGTCGAGAACGCGCCAAACATCGTGTTCTGCTGCACGCGCATCTGTCCCGTGCCGCCGCAGGCCGTGCAGGTGGAAGGCTCCGTGCCGGGCTTGGCGCCCGTACCGTGGCAGCTTTCGCAGTTCTCCTCGCGCGGCACCAATATTTCCTTGCGCGCGCCGAAAGCGGCCTCCTCAAAGGTGATGGTCAAATTATATCGAAGATCGTGCCCCGTCATGGGCGCGTTGCGTGAGGTTCTGCCGCCGCCGAAGCCCGCCGCGCCGCCGAAGAAGGAACTGAATATATCGCTAAAATCGCCAAAGCCCGCGTCGTAAGCGCCGCCACCGGAGGCGGGGTCAAACGCCGCATGGCCGAACTGGTCGTATTTGGCGCGCTTCTGCTCGTCGGAGAGCACCTCGTAAGCCTCGTTGACCTCTTTGAATTTCGCCTCGGCTTCCTTGCTGTCCGGGTTCAGGTCGGGATGGTACTTTTTCGCCATCTTCCTGTAAGCGCTTTTGATCTCGTCCGCCGAAGCGTTCTTCTGTACGCCCAGCACCTCGTAATAATCCGCTTTTGCCAAGCTGGTTCAACTCCTTTTTTACGCGCCGTACGGGGCTGCGCACAGCAGCCCCGCGCGGAACGTCTGGTTTCTTCGCAAATGCGAACTTACTTCTTATCGTCGTCCACGACCTCGTATTCGGCGTCCACCACGTTATCGTCGTGGGGCTGCTGCGCGCCCGCGCCGTTTGCGGCGTTAGGGTCAAAGCCCGCGCCTGCGCCGCCCTGATGCGCCTGCGCCTCCTGCTGATACACGCGCCCGAACACATCGTAGGACACCTCGGTCAGCTTATCGCTCGCCGCCTTGATGGCCGCCGCGTCCGTACCCTCGAGCGTCTTTTTAAGGTTGGCGATCTCGCTTTCGATCTTAGCCTTATCGTCGGCGGGGATCTTGTCGCCCATGTCCTTCAAGGTCTTTTCGGTGGTATAGACCAAACTGTCGGCATGGTTGCGGGTCTCGACCTCTTCCTTCTTCTGCTTATCCTCGCTGGCAAACTGCTCCGCCTCGTGAACGGCCTTGTTGATCTCGTCCTCGGAGAGATTGGAGGAGGCGGTGATGGTCACCTTCTGCTCGTTGCCGGTGCCCAGATCCTTCGCGGAAACGTGCACGATGCCGTTTGCGTCGATGTCGAAGCTGACCTCGATCTGCGGCATGCCGCGCGGGGCGGGCGCGATGCCCGCAAGCTGGAAGCGGCCCAGCGTCTTATTATACTGCGCGAACTCACGCTCGCCTTGCAGCACATGCACCTCTACGCTGGTCTGCCCGTCCGCCGCCGTAGAGAAGATCTGGCTCTTCTTGGTGGGGATGGTGGTGTTGCGGTCGATCAGGCGCGTAAATACGCCGCCGACGGTCTCTATACCCAAAGACAGCGGGGTAACGTCCAAGAGGACGATATCCTTGACCTCGCCGCCCAGCACGCCCGCCTGAATCGCCGCGCCGATGGCGACGCACTCGTCCGGGTTGATGCCCTTGAAGGGTTCTTTGCCGGTCACGCGCTTAACCATTTCCTGCACGCAGGGTACGCGGGTAGAGCCGCCGACAAGGATGACCTTGTCGATATCGTTGTTGGTTAGGCCCGCGTCCTTCATGGCCATATGCACGCAGTCCTTCGTCTTTTCCACCAAGTCCGCGATCATCTCATCGAATTTCGCGCGGGTCAGCGTCAGATCAAGATGCTTGGGGCCGGTGCTGTCCGCCGTGATGAAGGGCAGGTTGATGTTGGTCTGCACCATGCTGGAAAGCTCGATCTTAGCTTTCTCCGCGGCTTCCTTCAAGCGCTGCATCGCCATCTTATCCTGCGAAAGGTCGATGCCGCTGCTCTTTTTGAATTCGGATACGATATAATCCATCACGCGCTGGTCAAAGTCGTCGCCGCCCAAGCGGTTGTTGCCGTGCGTAGCGCGCACCTCGAACACGCCGTCGCCGATCTCGAGGATAGACACATCGAATGTGCCGCCGCCCAAGTCGTAAACGAGGATCTTTTGGTTGGTTTCCTTATCCATGCCGTAGGCGAGCGCCGCCGCCGTAGGCTCGTTGATGATGCGCAGCACGTCAAGTCCCGCGATGCGGCCCGCATCCTTGGTGGCCTGCCGCTGGCTGTCGCTGAAATACGCGGGAACGGTGATGACGGCCTGCGTGATGGTCTCGCCCAGATACCCCTCGGCGTCATGCTTGAGCTTTTGGAGGATCATGGCGGAGATCTCCTGCGGCGTATAGTCCTTGCCGTCGATGTTCTTTTTATAATTGGAGCCCATCTCACGCTTGATGCTGGTGATGGTCTTATCGGGGTTGGTGATCGCCTGACGCTTCGCTACCTGCCCCACCATGCGCTCGCCGTCCTTGAACGCGACGACGGAAGGCGTTGTGCGCGAGCCTTCGGCGTTGGGGATAACGACGGGTTCGCCGCCTTCCAGCACCGCCACGCAAGAGTTCGTTGTACCTAAGTCGATACCGATAATTTTAGACATACTGTATATCCTCCGATTTCTAAATTCTTATGATTGCTTTTATTTTGCTACGCCCACCATGCTGTGGCGGACGATGCGATCCTTTACCCTATAGCCCTTTTGCATCACCATAACGATGGTTCCGCTTTCCGCGTCTTCCGTTTGCTGCTGCATCACCGCCTCATGCAAATTGGGGTCGAACATCCCCGTCGCGTTGATCTCTTCAAGGCCGAATTTGGCGAGTGTCTCCAAGAGCTGCTTCTGCACGAGCTTCAGCCCGTCCACCCACGCGGGATCGACCTGATCGACATTCTCCATCGCCCTGTCGAAATTGTCCAGCACCGGCAACAGCGCTTTGATGACGTTCCGTTCCCCTTCGTTTACGCTGTCCAGATGCAGCGAGGCGTTCCGCTTGCGGTAGTTATCGAAATCCGCCTGCAAATGCTGGCACAGGTTCACGGTTTCATCTTTTTCCTTTTGGAGACTTTCTATGTGCTTTCGCACCTCATTGAATTCCGCCGCGCTCAGCGTTACGGGTTCAAGCTGCTCCTGCTGCTCGGCCTGCGCTTCCTCTTCGGGCTGCCGCTCGTCGAGCGGCGATTCCGTCTCCTCCGCCGGCAGTACGGGTTCCTTGTCCTTGGTCAATTCAACGCTCCTCCTCAAACATATTTGTAAGCATCTCGCTCAAGCCGTTTCCCATGTACCTTAGAATCGCAAGCACGCGGGAATAATTCATCCTTGTGGGGCCGATAATGCCCATGGAGCCGATGGGATCGTTGCCGATCCTGTAGGTCGCCGTGACCACGCTGCAATCCTGCATCTGCGCGTCCTCGTTTTCGGCGCCTATGGTCACGGTAAACTCCATCTTGGTGGCCTTGGTCAGCATCCCGTACAGCTTATCCTTCGTTTCGATCGCGGAAAGGAAGTTTTTCGCCTTTCCCATATCGCTGTACTCCGGGTAATTGAGCATATTCGTAGCGCCCGCCATGGTCATGCGCGCCGAATCCGCGTCCATGCCCCGGCGCAGGCTTTCCAGCGTCGCCATCAGGAAGGCGCGGTTCTCCGCTATCTCGTCGCAGATGGCGGGGATCAGCGTCGTGATCGCCTCATCCATGCGCTGGTTTGCAAGCCGCGCCGTCAAAAGGCGCGACAGCCTTTCCAGCTTCTCTACGTCCGTCCCGCGCGGTATGCGCACGATCGCGTCCCGCACGATGCCGGAATCCGTCACCACCACGCACAGCGCCTTTTCCTCCGATACGGGCACGAGCTGCACATGCTTGATCTTGACGGCGTGCAGCTGCGGCGAGGTGATCACCGACATGTACTGCGTGAGGTTGGAAAGCACCCAAGCGGTCTGCTTGACGACATCCTCCACCTGATCGAGCTCCTGCGAAAAATGATCCCGCATAAAGCGCGTTTCCCGTTCACTCAAGCGCACGTTTCGCATCAGGCTGTCCACATACAGCCGGTACGCCTTATCCGAGGGTATGCGCCCCGCGGAGGTATGCGGCTGCTCCAAATATCCAAGCTCCTCCAGATCCGACATCTCGTTGCGGATCGTGGCGGAGGAAAGGTTGATGTCGGGATGCTTGGATATGGTGCGGGAGCCTACCGGCATCGCCGTCATGATATAATCGTCCACAATCGCCGCCAATATCCGCATTTTGCGCATATCCAGCTCCATATCAGCATCTCCTTTCTCCGGTCTGTTAGCACTCGTTTTGTTCGAGTGCTAATCAACTACTTAAAGATAGCACCCGGCCACGGCAAAGTCAAGCGGCTGGGCGCGGCAGAATGTGACAAAGCTGCAACATCAGTTTGAAATCGGCAAAAGCGCCAAAATAATCAATCCATAAAGAGCAAAAGCGCGGCGTTTTGCATGTCCAGACCCTCCTCCGTCAGGCGCAGCGCTTGCGTATCCCAAACCGCCCAATTCCGGGCGATAAGCGTCTTGATCGCCTCAGGATATACCCCGTAAAGCGCCGTGCCGAAGCGGTCTGAAAAGGCTCTAGCCGCGACGCCCTCGATTTTGCGAAGCCCCAGCATAACGCACTCGAACATCTCCTCCTTTTGGGGGATGGTCGTATAGGAAGCCGGAAGCTCGCCGTGCGCGATCGCGTTTAAATAGGTCCGCATATCCGCCGTGTTGTAAAACCGCGTCCACGCAGGCCTTCGCCACGCGGAATGCGCGTTTAAGCCCACGCCCAAATACGCGCCGTTATCCCAATAGTTGAGATTATGGCGGCAGGTATAGCCGGGCTTTGCGTAATTGGATATCTCATACCTCGTATAGCCCAAGTCCTTCAGCAGCGCGCGGGTGCTTAGATGCATCGCGTAGGTTTCGTCCTCGTCGGGAAGAT
>JAQVRG010000095.1 GCA_028701165.1 Eubacteriales bacterium
CTATGAGAACTATCTGAAGGAATACCCCACCCCCGACGGACGCTTTGGCGCGTACGGCGGCGCTTATCTGCCGCCCGCCTTGGAGGAAGCGTTTGCGGAGATCGACGAAGCGTATGAAACGATCTGTCACAGCGCGCAGTTTATCAGCGAGCTGCGCCGTATCCGCAGAGATTTTCAAGGCCGCCCCACGCCGGTTTACCATTGCGAGCGGCTTTCAAGAAAGCTCGGCCAATGCCAAATTTACGTTAAACGCGAGGATCTTAACCATACCGGCGCGCATAAGCTCAATCACTGTATGGGCGAAGGGCTGCTCGCAAAATTCATGGGCAAAAAAAAGATGATCGCCGAAACGGGCGCGGGGCAGCATGGTGTGGCGCTGGCGACGGCGGCGGCGTACTTCGGTATGGAATGCGATATCTACATGGGCGAGGTGGATATCGCCAAGCAGGCGCCGAACGTTACGCGCATGAAGATGCTGGGGGCGCGCGTAATACCCGTATCCAAAGGGCTAAAGACGCTCAAGGAAGCGGTGGACGCAGCGTTTGAAGGCTACATGAAGGAATACAAAACAGCGATCTATTGTATAGGCTCCGCGCTTGGGCCGCATCCTTTCCCCAAGATCGTGCGCGATTTCCAACTGATCGTAGGGCAGGAGGCGCGCGAACAGTTCACGGGCATGACGGGCATGCTGCCCGACGCCGTGTGCGCCTGCGTTGGCGGCGGTTCCAATTCGATCGGCATGTTTCTGCCCTTTATCGCCGATCCCGTCGAGTTGATCGGCGTGGAGCCGATGGGCAGGGGCAGCGGCATGGGCGATCACGCAGCGACCATCACCTATGGCACAAAGGGTGTGCTGCACGGCTTTGAAAGCCTGCTGTTGCAGGATGAAAAGGGCGAGCCGCTGCCCGTATATTCCATAGCGAGCGGTCTTGATTATCCCGGCGTGGGGCCGGAGCACGCCTTCCTTCATGAGAGCGGGCGCGTACGCTATACGCATGTGACGGATGAGGAGGCTGTGGAAGCGTTCTTCCTGCTAAGCCGTTTGGAGGGTATCATTCCGGCGCTGGAAAGCGCGCATGGGCTGGCGGGCGGCATACAGTACGCCAAAGAACACAAAACCGGATCGATCCTTGTGAATCTATCCGGCCGCGGCGATAAGGATGTGGACTATATCGAGGCGCATTACGGCTGCGGCGACGAATTTCTCGACGAACACGCGCTGTAGGGCAGCAAGAAGATAAAACGGTTGTGCGCCGGGATCAGGAGGACTGTGACAAGCGTTCGCGCTTCTCCTTTTTCTCGGCGTACATCTTCTGATCCGCCGCGTCGATGGCATTGTCTAAAAGATCGTTGGGGTGCGGGAAAAGGATGTGCAAACCGATGCTTGCGGAAAGCTTATAGGGAAGGCCGCTGGTTGCGTTAAACTGCTCCATGGCCTGTTTGATGCTTTTGATACATTGATCGGCGTACGCCTGATCCGCGCCGGAGGCGATGAAAACGAACTCGTCGCCGCCGTAACGCATAACGGCTTCGCCATGCTTGCGAACCTGCATAAGTATGGCCGCGAGCGCCTTGATGCAGCGATCGCCTTCGTCATGACCAAATTCGTCGTTGATGTGCTTAAGCCCGTCCATATCCACGAACAGGAGCATCGCGCTGGCGCCGTTCGATATGCTTTCATCCCAAACGCGGCTGCCGTACTTTTTGAAGCCGATACGGTTGTAAACGCTGGTCAAGCCGTCATAGCACCACATACTGTCAAGCTTTTTGATCATCTGCTTCATCAGTCGCTGCCTTATGATGGTTTCAACGGCGTTGCCGATGTTCATGACCCAAGAATAGTATTGTTCGCTTTCCAGCGGGAACGTGCTGTTGCCGATGATGCAATAGCCGAACAGCGCGTTTCGGAAATGGATGGGGGATAGGATATAGGAACTGCCCTTTCCGGTTTTCTCCGCCGCGTCGTCGATGAAAGCATAGAGGTCGCCAGGAACATCCTCGGTAAACGTACCGTCCTCATAGCCGATAAGCAAGGTACAGTTGCCCCGGACATAGGCGGGCGTATGTATGAAATGCAGCATGTCGGTGCGTTCGATATCCAAGGGCGCATCCTTAAGAACACTGTCAAACAAATAGAGGTTGAATAGATCGCAAGGTATGTTCGGCAGGAAGATTTTGATTACATCCTTCAAACGCTCAAAGGAATCCACGGCTGTGAGCTCGATGGCCATGCTGCGCGTTTCCGTCGTAAAACGGTCGTTGATGTCCGCTAAGGCAAAGTGCAGCTTGCGGAATTCGATGTCGCTGATCTCGTCGCTGCTTTTACAGCCGCAGCTTTCACGGAAAATGGACTGTGTTTGAATGCGCAGTGTTTGGCCGCGCGATTTTGCCGCAGTGCCGTCGAGCAACGCACGGCACGCCAAATACCCTTGCTTTTCCTGCATGCGCTCCACAGAGGTGATGCCGGGTATGCGATAGATCGCTTCAAAATCGTTATCGAAGCCGGTTATGGCGACGTCCTCCGGCACACGCAGCCCATGACGCGTCAGTACGCTGTATGCGCCCAAGGCCATATGGTCGTTAGAGGCGACGATGGCCTCCGGGAAGGGAAGCTCGCTATGAAGGAAGGCATCCGCTGCGGCTTCACCGCTTTCCCTTAGGTAATTGCCTACGAAAACGCGCCGCTCGTCGAAGGGGATACCGCGTTCCGCAAGCGCTTCTTTGTAAGCGGCAAACCTGTCGGTTGCTTCGATGTTGCCGGCTAGACCCGTAATGAAGTTGATCCGGCGGAAACCGTGATGGTCGATCAAGTGCAGCACGATGTCCTTCATGGCGGGTTTATTATCGATGCAAACGCCGTACAGTTCGGGTAGCTGCTGTTCCAGCGCGACGCCGGGGATGCCCGCTTCATTGATGCGGTGAAAAATATCATTGAGCGTAGCCGTATCGAATATTGTGCTGCAAACCACAATGACGCCGTCAAACTGGCGGAAATCCGGGAGCTTGTAGATCTCGTATTCGCCTATGTCGTGAAGATTCTCCGCTTCAAAGTGGCGTTCGCAAACAAAAGCAAAAACGTTGCAGTCATTTTCCGCACAGCACTTTTGCACGCCGGCGAAGTTTTTCCGTATAAGACTGTAGGTGATGGCGGTCGCAATAACGGCGATGTTTTTCATAGGCTATCCATTCGGTTGGTTTTGATAATAAGATAACAAAAGATTTCTTCATATATTATAGCATTGTCCTATGTAAATGCAAAGGAATTTTGCCGTTTCTTGCCAATATTTATCGAAATAAAACAAAACGGCCCGAAGACCGTTCTGCACGTACAAACTTTATATTAAAAACTGTGAATTTCCCTTTGTGGCTCATAAGAGCCGTGTACTGTGTTGTCTTTAGCAGACGTCTTCATCCATCATATAGCGGATGAGCGCGCTCAGGTCGTTGCCGTTATGGACTTTGAGCTCCAGACTGGCCAGCCGTTTTACGGGCATGGCGGAAGCGAGTGACTTAACGACGTCGCGGTTATCCTTCCAATCGAAGGATTTCCCGTCGGGAAGGATCAAATCAACGTTGCCCGAGCAGCGATCCAGTACACTATAAAGTTTGTCAACGTTCGTGATGTTGTACAGCAGCATTGTCTGCACCTCCCTTTCCTTTTCTGTGTGCATTATAGGACTTCGGATCGGCTTGCAACAATAACGATTTTGCCTTAAAATATAACTATATTGCCAATGAAAGGGGCAAAAAGCATGATAAAGCGCGAATTTACAATACAAAATGACAATCGTGAAACGACGGAGCATGGCACGGCCTCCATGCCGCTTTCCATGTATCTTACGCGCTTTTCCCGTAAGACCGCTTATGCAGTGCCTTGGCATTGGCATGGGGACGTGGAGATATTGCTCGTAAAGCGGGGAAGCGTGCGGCTGGAGCTGAAAAGCCGCGTGCTGATCCTGTCGGCGGGCGAAGGTGCTTTCATCAATACCGGTACCCTGCATGCCATGTATCGGGAATCGCAGGAAAGCTGCGAGATGATCTCCGCCGTGTTCGATCCCGCCATCATAGCGGGCTCCGGCACCGCGTCGGAACTAAAGTATGTGCTGCCTATCCTCAAATGCGGCGCGCTGGATATGCTGCCGCTCGAACCGGATACGCAATGGCAGTTGGACATACTCGTGGCGCTGCGCGACGCCTACAGCGTGTACGCCCGTCCTTACTATGGGTATGAGCTTAAGCTGCGCGAGCTTTTGTGCCGTATCTGGCGGCGCTTGGCGGTGCACTTGAAGAATCTTGTGGAGCAAACCGGGGAGCGTACCTACGATATGCGCATTCGCTTGATGATGGGTTATATTGCCGAGCATTACATGCAGCACGTTACCCTGGAGGATATCGCCCAGTCTGCCAGCATCAGCGTGCGAGAATGCAGCCGCTGTTTTCATACGGATCTTGGCATGACGCCTTTTGCGTATCTTCTGAACCATCGCGTACGCGTTGCGACGGAGCTGCTGACGGAAACGGACATGGCGATTACGGACGTCTGCTTTGCCGCAGGTTTCAACAACACAAGCTATTTTGCGAAGGTCTTCCGCGAGCACACGGGGCAGACGCCGCGCCAATACCGCGAAAGCGCTTCGCAGAACGATCCGCTGTCGGAAAATTAATTCGGCAAAGGTCATTTGACCTTTGCCGATGTTTACAAGGTTTTACTGTTCACTACGTTCACGGGCGTTATAAAGCATAAATATCGGCCAAGGTCAAAGACCTTGGCCGATAAGCGAAGCGCTTATTTTGCCTGCGATACCGCAACCGCAACCGCGACGGTCATGCCGACCATGGGGTTGTTGCCGGCGCCGATCAGACCCATCATCTCGACATGCGCCGGGACGGAGGAGGAGCCTGCGAACTGCGCGTCGCTGTGCATGCGGCCCATGGTGTCGGTCATGCCGTAGGAGGCGGGGCCGGCGGCCATATTGTCCGGATGCAGCGTGCGGCCCGTGCCGCCGCCGGAGGCTACAGAGAAGTACTTCTTGCCGTTCTCTACGCACCATTTCTTGTAGGTGCCGGCAACCGGATGCTGGAAGCGGGTGGGGTTGGTGGAGTTGCCCGTGATGCTCACATCCACGTTCTCGTGGCGCATGATCGCCACGCCCTCGTTCACGTCGTCCGCACCATAGCAGCGAACCTTGGCGCGGTCGCCGTTGCTGAACGCCTGCGTCTTGGTGACCGTCAGCTTGCCGGTATATTCGTCATATCCCGTCTCGCAGAAGGTAAAGCCGTTGATGCGGGAAATGATGTAGGCGGCGTCCTTGCCAAGACCGTTGAGGATAACCTGTAGGGGTTGTTTGCGAACCTTGTTGGCGGTGCGGGCGATGCCGATGGCGCCTTCGGCGGCGGCAAAGCTTTCGTGACCCGCGAGGAACGCGAAGCACTTGGTCTCCTCGCGCAGCAGCATCGCGCCCAGATTGCCGTGACCGAGGCCGACCTTGCGCTGATCCGCGACGGAGCCGGGGATACAAAAGGCCTGCAAGCCTTCGCCGATGGCTTCGGCGGCTTCAGCGGCGTCCTTTGCGCCCTTCTTGATGGCGATCGCGGCGCCGAGGGTATAAGCCCAAACGGCGTTTTCAAACGCGATGGGCTGGATATTGGTGACGATAGCGCGAACATCCACGCCCTTTTCACGGGTCAGCGCCTCGGCGGCTTCAAAGCCTTCGATGCCGTACTTTGCCATGACGGGCTTGATGGAGTCGATTCTTCTTTCATAACCTTCAAACGTTACCATGCTCGTACCTCCTTACTGCTTGCGGGGGTCTATGACCGTGACAGCTTCCGCGAAACGGCCGTAGGTACCGATGTTCTTCTCATAGGCTTCCTTGGGATCGGCGCCCTTCTTGATCGCGTCCATCATCTTGCCGAGGTTTACGAACTTGTAGCCGATGATCTCGTTGCCGGCGTCCAAGCCTACGGCGATGACATAGCCCTCCGCCATCTCCAAATAGCGCGGCCCTTTGATCTTGGTGCCGTACATGGTGCCGATCTGGGAGCGCAGCCCCTTGCCCAGATCCTCTAAGCCCGCGCCGATAGGCAGGCCGTTTTCGCTGAACGCGCTTTGGCTGCGGCCATAGACGATCTGCAGGAACAGCTCGCGCATGGCGGTGTTGATCGCATCGCAAACGAGGTCCGAATTGAGCGCTTCAAGAATGGTCTTGCCGGGCAGGATCTCGCTGGCCATAGCCGCCGAGTGGGTCATGCCGGAGCAGCCCAGCGTCTCGACCAAGCATTCTTCGATAATGCCTTCCTTGATGTTGAGCGTAAGCTTGCAGGCGCCCTGCTGCGGCGCGCACCAGCCCACACCGTGCGTCAGACCGTTGATGTCCTTGATCTCTTTGGCTTTGACCCAATTACCCTCCTCGGGTATCGGAGCCGGATCATGCTTTGCGCCCTTGCAAACGCAGACCATTTCTTCCACTTCGCGTGAATACTGCATGAATATCCTCCTTTTTGTTTAAGGCAGC
>JAQVRG010000096.1 GCA_028701165.1 Eubacteriales bacterium
GGGTGGTGAGCCACTTGAGCTCCGCCTGCACGGCGGAAAGCTGCTCCAGCGCATATAGAAGCCACGCTTCGCCGCATGCGGCCGACTGCTCCTTGTAACGCCGGGCATTGTCGGGCGTGCAGTCCAAAAGCTCGGCTGACTCGCCGCACACCTTGGTAAGCAGCAGCGCGCGCATGTGCTGCGCCATATCCTGTGTGAATACGGTCAGATCCCGTCCGTCCCGTATCACTTGATCCAATAGCGTCAGCGCCGTCGCGGCGTCGCCCGCGGCGCACGCGTCCGCCATGCGGTAGAGAAAGTCGCTGTCCATGCTGCCAAGCACGCGATAAACGTCCTGTGCCGAGACCGTATTCCCGCAGAAGGCGAGGCATTGATCCGCCAATGACAGCGCGTCGCGCATGCCGCCGTCCGCGGCGCGCGCGATGGAAAGAAGGCCGTCCTCCTCAATAGACGCGCCGCTTTTTTGCAGCACGTCCCGCAGCAGCGCCGTCATGTCCGCTACGCGGAGCCGGTGAAAATCCAGCCGCTGGCAGCGGGAGCGTATGGTGGCGGGCAGCTTCTGCGGCTCCGTGGTCGCAAGGATGAAAACGACGTGCGCGGGAGGCTCTTCCAACGTTTTTAGCAGCGCGTTGAAGGCTTGGCTTGAGCTTGCGAGCGCGTGCGCCTCGTCGATGATGTAGACCTTGATCTTTAACTGTAAAGGGGTATAGCGCGCCTTCTCCACCAGCGAACGGATATCGTCCACACTGCTGTTGGAGGCGGCGTCCAGTTCGATGATGTCTGCATTTTCGGAAGCGGAAACAAGGCATGCGGCACACTTGCCGCAGGGCTCGCCGTTTTGCGGATCGAGACAGTTGATGGCGCGCGCGAAAATACGCGCCGTGGTGGTTTTACCCGTGCCGCGCGTACCCGAAAACAGGTACGCGTGGGCGATATGCCCGGATTGCACCTGGTTTTTCAGTATGGTGGTGATGTGATCCTGCCCGACCACCGCGTCGAAAGTGGCAGGCCGATATTTTCGGTACAGCGCCTGATAGGACATCCGATACCCCCAAAGCAAATTCTTTGCTTATGATACCATTTTTCTTTCCCACTTGCAATGTGAACCGTTGCCAAGCGCACGGCAAAGGCGTATAATATTCGGGATGCTTATCATGTATACATAAACGATTTTTGCAAGAAGGAGGTAACGACAATGAAATATGTATTCAGCGGCATCCAGCCGTCGGGGTCGCCGACGTTAGGCAATTATGTGGGGGCGCTGCGCAACTGGTCGCTGCTTCAGGGCGAGGATCGTTTTTGCTATTATTGCGTGGTGGATATGCACGCCATCACCGTCCGGCAGGACGCCGAAGCGCTCAAGCGCCGCTCCATGGAGACCGTGGCGCTTTTGATCGCATGCGGCATCGACCCTGTGAAATCGGCGCTGTTCATCCAGTCGCAGGTGCCCGCACACGCGGAGCTTAGCTGGGTGCTTTGCTGCAACACCTACATGGGCGAGCTTAGCCGCATGACGCAGTATAAGGATAAATGCGCCAAGCACGCGGACAACATCAACGCGGGCTTATTTACCTATCCCGTGCTGATGGCGGCGGATATTCTGCTGTATCAAACCGATCTTGTTCCCGTGGGCGTAGACCAGAAGCAGCATATCGAGATCGCGCGCGACATCGCCATCCGCTTCAACAACGCCTACGGCGAGACCTTCAAGGTGCCTGAGGGCTTCATTCCGAAGTTTGGCGGCCGCGTGATGAGTTTGCAGGATCCCGCGCAGAAGATGAGCAAGTCCGATCCTAACCCCAACGGCTTTGTGGCGATTATGGACACGCCGGATGTGATACTCAAAAAGTTCAAACGTGCCGTCACGGACAGCGACGGCGAGATTCGCTACGATCCGGAGAACAAGCCGGGCGTATCCAACCTGCTTTCCATCTATACGTCCTTTACGGATATGAGCATGGAGGATGCTGTCGCGGCCTTTGCGGGCAAGGGCTATGGCAATCTGAAAACCGAGGTCGCGCAGGCTGTGATCGACGAGCTGACGCCGGTACAGCAGGAATACAAGCGGCTGCTTGACGATCAGGCTTACCTTAACGATGTGATCCAAAGCGGCGCGTCGCGCGCTGCCAAGCACGCCAACGAAACGCTGCGCGCGGTGTATGATTGCGTGGGGCTGCACGGATAAACAATCGCGGATTCTATGGATGGGATTGCTCTTGGGGCAGTCCCATTTTTATTCGTCCGCGAACCGGTAGCCCACGCCGATCTCTGTGAGTATGAAACGCGGGTGCGCGGTGTCCTTTTCCAGCTTCCGCCGCAGGTTTGCCATAAACACGCGCACGCTTTTGCTGTCGCCGCCTTCATAGCCCCAAATTTGCCGGATGATGAAATTGTGCGTTAGCACCTTGCCGCGGTTGGCGATTAAAAGCAGCAGCGTTTTATATTCGGTGGGCGTAAGATGGATTTCCTCGCCGTCTACAAGAACCTTGCGCTTTTCATAATCTACGCTCAGCCAATCGCAGGTAAAGTCGGTATTGCCCTTTTCCGTGTCGGATTTTTGAATAAAGCGCTCCGCCACGCGGATGCGCGCCATCAGCTCGCCCATGTGAAAGGGCTTGGTGATGTAATCGTTCGCGCCCAGATCGAGTGCGGCGATCTTCTCCGTTTCCTGCCCGCGCGCGGATACGATGAGCACAGGCACATCGGAAAATGTGCGCAGTTCCCGCAAAAGATCGATCCCGTCCTTGTCCGGAAGGCCGAGGTCCAGCAGTACGATTTCGGGATGATGCGAGGAAATAAGAAACAGTCCCTCCGCCGCAGTTTTTGCAATCAAAACAGCATATGCCTCCTTGGACAGCGAGATATCGATGAAATGGGAGATGTATGGATCGTCCTCGATCACGAGAATCGTTCGCTTGTCATTCATCATGTTGCACCTCCATAGGCAGCGTAAAGGTAAAAACGGCGCCATGCGGGGCGTTGTCCGAAACATGGATCTCCCCGCCGTGCGCCTCAACGATCGCTTTGCAAATGGCAAGGCCGAGCCCCAAGCCCCGGCGGCCGTCAACAATTTCCTCGTTCTGCGTGACAAAACGTTCAAAAAGATGTTCCCGTATGGCTTCCGGTATGCCGTCGCCCGTATCCGCGACGGACACGGTTAGACAATCGCTGATATCCGCAGACAGGATGATTCTGCTGTTTGCGGGCGTATGCCGTGCGGCGTTCTCCAATAGATTGATGATGACCTGCCCGATGAGCTTACCGTCCATGGGGACGGTCACGACCTGTTCGGGCAGATGAACGCGCAGCTCCCGATCGCGCAGCAGGCGTTCGGTATGCTCGATCGCCTCTCCGAACACATCGTCAATGACCTCATCCTGTTTGTGCAGCACGAGCTTTTGCTCGCTGATGCGCGTCATATTGAGGATGTTTTCGACAAGATCAATCAACCATACGATTTCCTCACTGATATCCGAAGCAAGCTTTCTGCGTTCTCCGTCCGAGAGATTGTCATAATTGTCCGAGAGCAAATTGCCGGCTCCCGAAAGAGCGGTAAGCGGACTTCGAAGGTCGTGCGCGATGGAACGAAGAAGCGTGCCGCGCTGCTGCTCGCGCTCCATGGCGATGCGGATGTTCTCACGATCCGTTACCAGCGTTTCCCGCTCCAGCGCGATGCCAAGCTGCGTGCAGACAGCCTGTACGATCAAATGGCGCTGCCCGTCCAAGGGATCGCCTGTTAACCCCAGACTGCCTAGCGTTACCGGCCCGCAGGCAATGGGGAAGCCGCCGTCGTCCGGCGCGCTGGCGTTTTCCTGTGCGAGTTGTATGGAGCATGTCCTTTCCGTATATGCGCTTACCATTTCCTCGGCCTTTTTTACGATGCTTTCGCGCCCGCTTACGGAAAGGAAGCCGGAAGCGATTTGATACATGGTCTTGGCTGTTTGTTCATTTTGGTTGGCAAGCTTCATCTCGCTTTGCAGCCGCGAGGTTACGGTGCCGGATACGACGCCTGTTACGATGAAGAAGCCGATCAGCATGAGATCGTTCGTTTGGTAGATATAGAAAGAAAAGCGAGGCTCCGTATAGAGAAAGTTGAACAGCATCCCGGAAAAAATCGCCGACAGGATTGCCCAGCGTCTGCTGCTGGTAAGCACGGCCGTAAACAGAACGCCCAACAAAAACACCATGATGATGCTCTCGTTCCCGACCGCGAAGGTGCTAAGCAGCAGCGAGGAAAAAAGCGTCAGTCCCGTAACGAGCAGGGTTTTGCATGTGTTTTTCATTATGGAATGCAAGCTTTTCTCACTTCTTTCTATGCTTTGTTCATAATATGCAGGATGTCCCTTTGGGCGCCGGCTACGATAATATGCTCCTCCTGCAAAAATATGTGTTCCGCGCTGACGAGCGGCAGTACCTTGCCGTTTTCACGAACGCCGATTACATTGATCCGGTGCCGTGTGCGTACGTCAAGCTCCCGTATGCTCCGGCCGATCCAATCCTCGGGCGCCTGTATCTCCATAATAGCATATTCCGGCGATAACTCAATATAATCGAACGCGCCGCGCGCGGAATAGCGCACTGCCGTGCGCTGTGCCATATCCCTTTCCGGGTATACGACGTCGTCCGCGCCGATCTTTTTAAGAAGCTCCGCATGCAGATCGCGGTCGGATTTTGCCACGACATACCGCGCGCCCAATTCCTTAAGAAGCGAGGTGATCTCCATGGAGGACTGAAAGTTCTCGCTGATGCAGACAAAGCAAACGTCGAAATTGCGCACGCCCAATTCCGTGAGTACATCCCGATCCATACAATCGCCGATCTGCACGCGCGTAAGCAGCGGCGTAAGCTTTTCCACCGCTTCTTCGTGCATATCGACAAGCATGACTTCATTATGCAGCTCCGCAAGCTTAAGCGCCAAGTTTTTACCAAAGCGTCCCGCGCCAATAACGAGCATAGATCGCATAAACGTATTCTCTCCTTTAACCGACAATGATTTTACCTACCGGATTCTTTAGCTTCTTAGTAGTGCCCGAAGCGATGGCAAGAAAAACGGTCAGACTGCCGACGCGGCCGGCGTACATCAGCAGTATAAGCGCCAGCTTGGATACGGGTTGCAGCGAGGCGGTGACGCCCGTTGAAAGGCCGACGGTACCGATTGCGGAAAAACATTCAAACAGCGCGTCCGCGAGCGCAACGCCCTGCATGCAAAGCGTGCAGACGCCCGCAAACGCCAGCGCCAGATAGAACGTTACGGTGCAAAAAGCACGGCGCTGCGTTTCGGGCAAAAGCCTGTAATTGCCCAAGGTGGCGTCCTCCCGCCCTCCAAGCGACGCGCTTACCGCCGCCGCGGCGACGGCAAGCGTCGTTACTTTGACGCCTCCTCCCGTACCGCCGGGTGCGGCGCCGACAAACATCAGCAGGATGGTGCCAAGCTTACCCGTTTCGGATAGCGCGTCCATGCGAAGCGAATTGAAGCCGGCAGTACGCGGCGTGACGGACTGGAAGAAAGCGGCAAGAAGGCGCTTGTGCATATCCATACCGGCAAGCTGGCCGTCCCGCTCGGAAAGCAAAAAGAATATCGTGCCGCAAAGCAGCAGCGAGGCGGTGGCGAGCAGCGCCGCGCGGGAATGCAATGTCAGCGCTCGCGGATGAAAACGCCTCTCGATCAGATCATTCCACACGATGAATCCGATCCCGCCCGCGACGATCAAAGAGGCGATCGTCAAAAGGACAAGCGAATCCTCTCCGAAGAACAGGAGCGAAGACGACGGCGCAAAACGGCCGGTAAGGTCAAAGCCGGCGTTACAGAAGGCGGACACCGCGTGAAACACTGAGGTCCACAAGCCGTCGGCGAAGCCGAGCAGCGGTATAAAGCGAAGGCAAAGTATTCCGGCGCCAAGCAGCTCAAAAAGGAACGTGAGCAAAAGCATTCTTCTTACAAGGCGGATCACGCCGCCAATTTGTGCGGCGCCTACCGATTCCGCCAGTAAATCGCGCTCTCTAAGCCCTATGCGTTTGCCGATAAACAGCGGAAACAGTATCACGACCGTCATAAACCCTAAACCGCCGATCTGTATGAGAAGCAGGATCACAGCCTGCCCGAACATAGAAAATTGCGTCCATGTGTCGTATAGGACAAGACCTGTCACACAGGTTGCGGACGCCGATGTAAACAGCGCGTTGAGCGCGGGTATCCCGATGTGATCGCGGCTGGCCGCCGGCAGGGACAAAAGCAAAGCGCCCAATACGATGATCAGCGCAAACCCCGCTGCAAGCAGCTGCGCGGCGCGAATTTGCGGCAGTTTCATACTTTCCTCCTGTTCAGCGCGGATAGCAAAATGATGGATCGCGCGTGCGCGGTTATCACATGCCGCACGCCAAGAAACGTGTCCACGCGTTTCATAAGCCGGAATCCCAGAGCAACCAACCCTATGGCGGCTATTGCAATCAGTATCGCCACCCTTTCACCTTCCTTCTGTCATACAGTAAGCGAAAGCGTATAAGGATGGTGTTC
>JAQVRG010000097.1 GCA_028701165.1 Eubacteriales bacterium
CTGCTGGTGGATACCTACGACACGCTTAGAAGCGGCGTGCCCAACGCCATCAAGGTGTTTGACGAGCTGCGTGCACAGGGTCATGAGCCCGTGGGAATCCGCTTGGACAGCGGCGACTTGGCGTATCTTTCCAAAAAGGCGCGCATCATGCTGGATGAGGCGGGTTATCCGAACGTGGGCATCTGCGCTTCCAGCGACCTTGACGAGATGGTGATACGGGATCTGAAAATACAGGGCGCGAAGATCGATTCGTGGGGCGTGGGTACAAAGCTGATCACCTCCGCCGATAACCCGGCGCTGGGCGGCGTATATAAGATGTCCGCCGAGATCGTAAACGGCGTGACCATCCCCAAGATCAAGCTGAGCGAAAACGTGGAAAAGCTGACCAACCCGGGCTATAAAAAGGTGTTCCGCCTGTATAACAAAAAGGGGATGGCCGTAGCCGACCTGATCGCGCTGAACGAGGAAACGCTCGATACGTCAAAGCCCCTGCGCTTGTATCACCCCGAGCAGACCTACAAGAGCATGGTGGTGGAGGATTTTACCGTGCGCGAGCTTCTTGTGCCGCTCTTTATCGACGGCAAGCAGATGTATACGCCTCCCACGGTCATGGAGATGCAGGCTTACTGCAAGCGTGAGCTTGCCACGCTTTATGAGGAGAGCAAGCGCACGCTGAACCCGCACGCCTATAAGGTGGATATTTCGGACAAGCTGTACGACTTGAAGAAGGAGCTTATCAACAAGAACAGGGAATTATGAAAAGAATCGCCGTTTGCATCGGAATCATGCTGTGTATGCTGCTGTGCGGGTGCGTCCACGACGAACCGGTGCTGATGCCCGTTTATACGCTACCGATAGAGCCAACGCCCACGCCGGCGCCTACGCTCGCGCCTACGCCCACCGCCGCGCCTACGCCTTCCCCCACGCCGCTTATCGACGTGACGGGCGTGGATATCGAGGAGGTGGATCATTTCAGGCGGTATCTGCATTTTCGCAATATTCAGGTCTATGAACAATGCGAGGATACCTTTGTGGACGCGCTGCTCGTCAACGACTACCCGCTGCCGCTTATGTGCGCGGCGACGGTGACGTTCTATGAGCAAGAGGGCGGCGAGACCATCGCGGAGGGCAAGCTGCAAACGCGGGACGGCGAGTATGTTTTGCTGCTGCAGCCGGGGGAAACCACCGTATATGCGCAGATCGATACCGATATGCGGCTTACGGATATGCCCTTTGCGCTCGCTTTTGACGCGTCGCTCGGCGTATTACCCGCCTAAGCTTTTCATGAAAGCCGCGTAGCGATCCGTTACGTTAAGCTGTGCATATTTTAATTCCGCCGCGAAGGCCGACGTATCCGTAGCGTCGCTCTGCGCGGCCTTTTCTATGGCGGCAAGCGCGTCGTTATAGCAGGAGAGAAGAGAGGAAAGCGTCGCCTGTTCCCCTTCGTAGCTGCCAAGCAGCGCCATATCCGTCCGCAGTGACTGTGCGATACGCGTAACCTCCGCCTTGCCCTCGTCAACGCCCAAACCGCCCTTATCAAAGGCGAGAACGCAATCCGTCAACGCCGCTTGCGCATCGGCGATCGCGCGAAAGCCCGCGCGCACTTCCTCAAGCTGCGTTTCCTGCGCGCTGACGCGATAGGTGGCGGCGTCGGTGGAAAAGGTATAGAGCGCGCAGTCCACGCCCTGCTCCACAAGCCTGTCCTTAACGCTGCGTGCGTCGGCTTCTTGGGCATATCCCGCCGCGATGACCCGATAGCGGTCCGCATCCTTGAGAACATACCCGCCGCCGCCGAGCTTTTTAAGCTGCGCCGACTGCGCCGCGGCGTTTTCCGCGGAGGCGTATACGCCCATCTGCAAGGCGTAACAGGTAACGGCGGGCAGCGTCATATCCGCGTCGACGGCTTTTTTGGACGTATCAAGCGCTACCTGCATCCCGGCAGCCGTTTCGGTTTCCGCCGCCGGCTGCGCCTCCTCCGCTTTTTCGGGCTTTAGCCGCTCCACGGCGGAAAATACGGGCACGACCACATTCTGCGCGATCCAAGTGCCTGCGGCGGAGGCGGATACGAGATATACGATCGCCGCCACCATGCAGATCGCAACAAAGGCGCGTCCCGCCTCGCCTGTGCCGCTTGCGGCGCGCCGCGCCGCCTTCCGTCGTCTGTTTCGTTTGTATTCCATAGTGAGCCCGCCTCCTAAACATTTCATAGTATTTCTATGTAGCGCCCGCACCGAAAATGCCTGCCGTTTGCGGCGTGCTCCATTCTGACACGGCTGCCAACTTTATGCTGTGCGGGAGACGGAATGCGCATATAAAAACGACGGCCAAGGTCGAAATGACCTTGGCCGATAAAAAGATGCGAGCAAGCCGTAAGCCGGGTTCTGTCCGGATCCTTGCGGATCCTGCGTGACCATCTATCTAGGCCTGCCGTTGCCGGCAGGCTCAAGCGATTATCGAGAGCGTGACGGGCCGCCATTGAATGCTCTCATTCCAATCTTGCACCGGGTGGGGTTTACATGACGGACAAGTCGCCAAGCCGTCGGTGAGCTCTTACCTCGCCTTTCCATCCTTACCCCGCTTGCGCGGGGCGGTGTCTCTCTGTTGCACTTTCCCTGAAGTCGCCTTCGCCGGACGTTATCCGGCACCCTGCCCTATGGAGCCCGGACTTTCCTCCCCGCTTTGGCGGGGCGGTCACGTAGCTTACTCGCAAAACGTTATGCTGTTTTCAAATATCAAATGTAGAGGATGCGCCCACAATTTTCGCATTCCACAAGGGAATCCGAGGACGCGACCCTTTTGACGACCGACGTGGGCAGCGACATGTTACAGCCCGCGCACTGGTTGTTTTCCACCTTGGCGATGGGGTTTGGATAGTGTGTTTTCACCACGTCGTATTTCTTTAAAAACGCGGGATCGACCAGCGTACGCGCTTTTTTGACCTCCGCCTGCAAGGCCTGCACCTCGGGCTTTGCCGCGTCCGCCTCCTGCTCGCACACGATGCGCACGGCGTCATATTCCTTCTTGGCCTTATTGGCTTTGGCGTTGACGTTTTTATAGTCTGCCATCGCCTTTTCGATCCATTCAAGGGTTTCAAATAGCTCCCGGCGCGCGCCGGTGATCTTATCCACCAAGGCTTCCATGGCGCGGCGCGATTCCGTCATTTCCGCGGCGGTGCACTCCTCGTCCTTCTCCATGATCTCGAATTCGCCCGCTTCCAGCTCATACTGATGCTGCAATTCGTCAAAAAGGGCGGAAACCCTGTCAACGGCGGCTTTGCGGTTCTCGATCTGGCTTTGGGTAGCCTTGATCTGCGATTGCTGCTCGCTCAAAAAGCTGTGCAGCTTATTCAGACGCTGCCGCTGCGGTGTGGTTTTGATGCGGTTTTCAAGCTGATCCAGCTTTTGCACGGCTTCATGGTATTTCCACAGTGCTTCAAGTTTGTTACTGCTCATGTTTCCATACGCTCCTTCTTCGAGGCTGCGCCGGAGGTTACAGGCCTTTTAGGCATGCGCCCTCCAAACACGTTACCTTATATTGTACATCATTTGTTAGCGCTTGTAAACGCTGCGCTAAGGGTTGGAGCACCACGCGCTCCGTTTCGTAATGCCCCGCCACGATCACGTTGAGTCCGGCCTGCCGCGCCCAAAGCGCGCGGTCATGGCTCAATTCGCCGGTCACGAAGGTATCCGCGCCCGCCGCGGCCGCCGCCGGAAGATCGCTCCCGCCGGCTCCGCCAAGGATGGCTACGCGGGATACGGCCGCCTCCGCGCTGCCGCTGTAGCGTACGGTCGTGCGCAGGGTTTTCTGCACAAAGGCCGCGAAAGCGGCCAAATCGGCAAAGCCTTCCACGCGGCCTACGCGGCCGATTCCGTCCAATGGCAGCGGCTGCGTATCCGTGACGCGGAGAACGCGCGCCAGCTGGTCGTTCACACCGCCCTGCACCGCGTCAAGATTGGTGTGCGCCGCGAACAGGCCGATACCGTGACGGATAAGCTGATAGGCGGCGGCGGTATCCGGATCGTCGGGCAGGATGCGCCGTACGGGGTTCCAAAACAGCGGATGATGCGTAAGCAAAAGGTCGGCTTGATAATCGACGGCTTCGCCTACCGTAACGGCTGTGGCGTCCAGCGCGACGAGCACGCGCTTGATTTCCTGCCGTTCCGTGCCGATGAGCAGGCCGGGGTTATCCCGTTCCCAAGCGAGCGCCTTGGGCGCGATCTGCTCCATACAGTCCAAAAAATCCGAAAGCTTCATGGGTTCATCTCCTTCGCTAAAGCGATCAAAGCATCCGTTTCCTCGCATATCTCGCGGAGCTGCGCGGGGTTTTGCCCCTTAGCCCGCGCCTTTTCCAACCGCCGCATGTGACCGTCCCGATAGGCTTGCAGCATGGGCAAAAGCAGCGGGTCGCGCTTTGTAAAGGACAGCGCGCCGAAGGTATAGTGCTCCGCCGGGAAGCCGGGCGGAAGGGGGCGCGGCGTACCGCTGTACGCGGCGATGATCTGATAATACCGCCCCGCGTCGAATACGAGCTGCTCGTCACATATCGCATACGCGTTTGCGTAAAGGTACGCGCGCAGCTCCGCCGTACCCCGCATGGGCTGCATGACGATGCGCCGCGCAGCGCGCGCGACAGCGGCGCCGTCTGCGAGCATGCGGGCGATCAGCTCGCCGCCCATGCCGCAGAAAAACAGCGTGTCCGCTTCGCCCGGACGCAGTACGGACAGCCCGTTCCCCGCACGCAGCGCAAACGCGTCTTCCAAGCCGCACAGCGCGCGCAGGGATTTGGCCTTTCCCAAGGACGCCTCGCTGATGTCCGTGCCGACGGCTTGTGCCGCGCGTCGCTGTTGTAAGAGCCATACGCAGAGCCTGCCGTGGTCACAGCCGATATCGGCCGCCGTTTCGCCCTCCATTCGCTGGGCGGCGGCGAGCAGACGGGGGCGCAGATGCACGTTCTTCATAGCATAAAGTATATCGGAAAGAAAACGCAATAGCAAATGTTTCCCCGCGGAATTGACGGCAAATCATGACAAGGGCGGCAATTCATAGTATAATAAAACAACAAATCGTATGGAGTGAAGCGTGCCGATGAAAACCACATGGGGCGAACAGCTAAAGCCAAAGAGCATATTGCCGGAATATCCGCGCCCGCAGATGGCGCGCGAGAGCTATCTCAACCTAAACGGCGTTTGGCGTTACGCCATTACAAACGGCGAAAGCGCGCCCGAGAGCTGGGACGGCGATATCCTCGTGCCCTTTTCGCCCGAGTGCGAGCTTTCGGGCGTCAAGCGCGCATTGCAGCCGTCGCAGACGCTTTGGTATGAACGTGCGGTCACGCTGCCGCGCGGTTTTTGCAAGGGCAGAGTGCTGCTGCATTTCGGCGCGGTGGATCAGCAGGCGCGGGTGTATGTAAACGGCATGCAGGTCTGCGCGCACATAGGGGGCTATCTTCCCTTCTGCGCGGACGTTACGGCACAGCTTTTGCCATCGGGCGGCTGGGAGAAAAGCCCGGCCGTGTCCTTTACCTTGACAGTGCAGGTCAAGGACGCGACGGACGTGTCCTATCACGCGCGCGGCAAGCAAAAGCGTAAAAAGGGCGGCATTTGGTATACGCCCCAAAGCGGTATTTGGCAGACGGTTTGGATGGAGAGCGTGCCCGAAGCATACATCCAAGCCCTGCGCATCACGCCCTGTTATGATGAAAGCGCTGTGGAGATCACCGTCATCGCAAACGCGCAGCTTCCCTGCACGGCGCGGGTAGGCGATATCGTCGCGCAGATGCGAACCAACGAGCCTGCACGCATATCGCTGCTGGGCTTCACGCCGTGGTCGCCGGAGCATCCGCATCTCTATGATTTGAAGGTGCAGATGGGGGAGGATTGCGTGCAAAGCTATTTTGCCATGCGCAAATTCTCCGTACAGGCGGATGAAACGGGTACGAAGCGGCTGTTTTTGAACAACAAGCCCTATTTCCATAACGGCGTGTTGGATCAGGGCTATTGGCCGGACGGGCTGTATACCGCGCCGTCGGACGCGGCTATGATACACGATGTGCAATGTATGAAGCGCTTGGGCTTTAACACGCTGCGCAAACACGCAAAGATCGAGCCGCTGCGCTGGTATTACCATTGCGACCGGCTTGGCATGCTCGTGTGGCAGGACGCGGTCAACGGCGGGGGAAAATACGACCTTTTCACCGTCACGGCGCCGCTTTTCACCGGCAAAAGCAGAAGGGACGACGATTACGCGCGCTTTGGCCGCGCGGACGCGGCGGGGCGCAGCGAATACATGCGCGAGCTGGAGGAGATGGCGGCGCTTCTTTACAACTGCCCCTGCATCGCGCTGTGGACGCCCTTTA
>JAQVRG010000098.1 GCA_028701165.1 Eubacteriales bacterium
GCCAACCTCAACTTTACTACAGATAATTTTTCCCTGTTCAATCTCGCCGCCGCATGCTGTTCATTTTGTCCGCCGTGGAGTGTTCAATCTGTGCGACGCTACTGTTCAACCTGACGCGCCGTATTCACGGAAGGGGCGTTCGGACACAACGCCGCTGCCGCCCTTAAGCATGCCCGTTACGGAATGAATCTTTGTAATCTGTATAGCTTCTTCAAACGTAAGCGCGGGAAGAATGCCGGGGATAGCGCGCGCAAGCATCGTTTTGCCGCTTCCGGGCGTGCCGACAAGCAAAAGATTATGGCCGCCGGCCGCCGCCACCTCAGCGGCGCGCTTCGCGCCCTGCTGCCCCTTGATATCCGAAAAGTCCGTCTGGTAGCGTACGTCAGACGCGCGCCACGCCTTATGCGGGCAGGCTGCGCGCGTAAAGCCGTCCTTGATCAATGCCGCCGCGTCCGCTATATCCGTTACGGGAAAGATGTCGATTCCCTCGATATAAGCGGCCTCCTCGGCATTATCCGCGGGCAGTATCGCTCTTTTAACGCCCGACGCACGGGCGCTTATAAGCATGGGCAGCACGCCTGCGACGCCCCGAATGCGGCCGTTTAGCGCAAGCTCGCCCACAAACAGGCTTTCGCTGACCGGCGTTTGCGGAAGCTGCCCCGTGGCAGTCAAAAGCCCCAAGGCGATAGGCAGATCGTACATAGCGCCTTCCTTGCGCATATCGGCGGGCGCAAGGCTGATGGTGATGCGCGCGTTGGGATACTCCATGCCGCAGTTTTTGATGGCGGCGCGTACCCGCTCCTTGGATTCCCGCACGGAAGCGTCCGGCAGGCCTACGGTCTCGTAGCAGGGCAGGCCGCCGGAAACGTCCACCTCCACCTGTACGCAAAAGCCGTCGATACCGCTAAAGCCGTAGCTCGTAATCTGCGAAAGCATGCGCGCGTCCCCCCCCGTTGCGTGTTATTCCTGCGTTTCCCGTTTTTGCGCGGCATTATCCGCTCCGTCCTCCGCCTGCGTCTTTGCAGCCTGCTTATCGTCGTTTTCCGCATCGTTCGCCTTGTTGAACACAAACAGCTTGTTGCCCGTGAAATTCACGATCAGCGAAGCGGGGGTAGCGATCATCTTGCACCAAAGATCGCTTTGGATATGTAGCGAATTACGCGCGATCCACAGCACGCCCAGCGACACGCCTAACGATACGAGGTTGACGAGCAGAAAACGGCCGAACTCGTTCGCCGTATGCTTTCGTTCCTTTGAAAACGTCCAAAGCGAATTCATAAGGTAACTGTTGCCCACGCCGAACGCGTAGCCGATCACCTGCGCGAGCATGTAATGCAGGCCGAATATGCACATGATGGAATACACCACAAAATCCACGATGGTATTGAAAACGCCCACCACGTTAAATTTCAGAAATTGTACGCCGCCGCGCAAAAGCGCGATTCGATCCTTTTTCATGCGCGTCGCTCCTTAATACCCCAAGAATGTCCAGCTTGGCAGCCATTCCAAGGCGTGTATATACTTTACGGGCGCCATAGCGCCGCTTATCACCGGATAGAAAAGCACGAACAGCGCCGCGCACACGCCCAGCCATACCCATTTGATACGCCCGTTCCGCAGGCGCGTTTCCATATCCTTCACCAAGTATACGGTACAGAGGATGATAAAGGGCACCATGGGAAAATAGTGATAGGTGAAAGTGCATCGCGGCACCAGCACCCACGGCAGATAATTTGCCGCCGCGCCAATCAAGAGCACCGTCATGCCCTTTTCATATTTCAGCTTGTTTTGCAAAAGCCGCACGATCATCACGACAAGGCCCAGCGAGCATACCCACCACACCGCCGGATTACCAAACGCGGAGATCGTGCCCGCGCGCGCGCCGCTTGCGTCATAGCCCACATAATACCACGTCGGCCGCAGATCCAACGGCCATTGCCACCATGCCGCCTGATAGGGATGCGTAGCCGTCAAGCCGCTGTGGTAGCTGAACATAAATTCCTGAAGCTCCCAAATATCCTTTAGGTTATAACGCGCCGCGCTTAGGCAATAAGGCAGATAACTCAACAGATAGATCAACACCGGCACAACGATATAGAACACGCAGCACCAAAGCAGCGTTTGCACCGTATAGCGCCAAAAACGTCCGCCCAGCGCCCTTTCCTTAGCGTCCTTGGACGCGAGAAGCGCGCGGCTTTCCTTGTAACGATCCAAAAGATAGATCAACAATATGACCGCCAAACCGCCGCCCGCGTAGATGCAGGTCCATTTGCTCGCGGCCCCCATCCCGAAGAACAGCCCCGCCAAGCCCAGCGGCTTGAGCGTCTTTTGCAAGCCGTCCCGGAAGAAGTCCGTGCAGAAATACCGATACATGAAATCATACATCAGCAGGATAAAAAACACGGCGTAAACGTCGATCGTCGCAATGCGCGTCTGTGTAAAGTGCATGAAATCCAGCGCGAACAGAGCGGCCGCAAGGAACGCATATTCGCTTTGTTTGAACAAGCGCTTTGCAAACGCGTATAAAATGGGCAGCATGGCGATTCCCAGCAGCGTGCCCGTGATGCGCCAGCCGAACGGGTTCATGCCGCACAGCGCCACGCCAAGCATGATGAGCACCTTGCCCAGCGGCGGATGGGAATTCTCATACGGCGCAATGCCGTGCAGGTGCTCATAAGCCGTGCGTCCGTGATAGAGCTCGTCAAAATACATGCCGTTGAAATGCGAAGGCGCGCGCGGCACGGTATCCTGTTCGTCCGCCAAGGCCGGCGCGTCGATGGACGATATCCCTATCAGCGCACCCGCACCATCCCGCACGGCGATCTCGTTCATGCAAATGCGCCCCGAGGTTACGGCAAGCGTAAGCGTTTCGGTCCGCGACGAGACGGGTACCTTGACCCAGCGGAACATATCGTCAAACGTCTGCTCGTAATTCGCCGCAACGCCCGCGTCCGTTAAAAAGGATACGGCGCCTTCGCTGATGCCGCCGAACAGCCAAATTTCCTTGATCTGCGTCGGTTCCTCCAGCGTGATCGTAACCACGTCATCCGGCACGCCCCGCCAAGCGTTTTCGGGCGCTTTGAGCGAACCGAGATTCAAAAGCGCCGTTACGGCATAGAGGATCGTCAATCCAAAGCAAAGCAGCCTGTCCCGCTTCGTAAACAACGCGCCCGAGGGCAGCGCCTCCTCTTGTAAAATCGCCATCCCCCGCATCTCCGCTTTGGGCGCGGCAGCTTCCTCCGTAAACGCCGCCGCGCTCCCGCCCCGGAACACGCGGTCGAACAGGACGTAAGTAAAATACCCCCAGCCGCTCACGTTCAAAAGCGAGCCAATGAAAACCAGCGCGTCATACTGCAAGCCCCTGCTGTCGGGATGGTCGATGATGACAAATGCGCCCAAGACGTTAAGCAGCATGGATACGCTAAACCACGCGAATACATAGTAGAGCCGCTTATCCTTGGTTTTGATAAACGCTATAAGCGCGAAAAGCAAAACGGGGAACAGGTAGCGCTCGTGCATATACTGTCCCAGCATAAAGATGGAACAAAGCATGTACGCCGCGCAAAGCCACAGCGTTCCCTCTTGCTTTCTGCATCGCAGGTAGATATATACGCTTGCAAACACGGACGCGAGGATGAAGAAGCTCCCCCATGCCTGATAGGAAAACAGGAAGGGCGTATCCTTCACGCTCGCCCAGTTGCCGCCCAGCAGCGCCATCAGATTATAGGCTTCTATGCTCGCATACGGATAAGAGGTTGCTGTGGAAAAGTATTTTCCCAACAGCCAGCCGCTTTGCTGCGTGGATTTGAAGGGCAGCGCAAGCAAGAAGATCAGCCCCAGCGCCGCCGCCACGGCCGCAAGCGTTTTATAGAAATCCTTCTTATTTTTAATCTCCGCAAAATACGCGGCCGCAAGCAAAGGCCCCAGCATCAGCGCCTGCGGCTTCGCCGCGATGGCAAGGCCGAACACGGCGCCCGCCCAAACGCGCTTATCCTGTAAAAACAGCCATATGCTCAGCGCCAGCAAAAGCGTAAGCACGGAATCGATCTGCCCCCAGCCGCCGGATACGAACGCGAAAACGGGATTGAACGCGATCAGCGCGCAAAGCCACAGCGCCGTGCGTTCGCACAGGCTCTTTTTCGCCGCGTCATACACAAAATAGGCACAGAACAAGTCGCACAGGAGCGCCGGCATCTTGGTAAGAAGCACATACCCGTTCGAGCCGTAGGTCAGCCCCAAAAGGTTCGCAAGGCCGCTTGTCAGGCCCAGTACGTGCATATAACCCGGCGGATAATCCGCGAACATGCCGGAGGTATAGAATGCGCCGTAGCCGTTTGCCGCAAGCGCGTTACCCCACGCCATAAAGCAGTTGATATCCGTAGGATGCCCGTACACGACCAAGGAGAGCAGCACGCGCAGCAAAGCCGCGCACGCAAGAAGAATAAACACAGCATATTTTACAGGCGCTGCCGGCACTTCCTTCCGTTGGATCACAAAGCGCCCGATGAGCACCACCGCCAAAGCCGTGAGAAGCGCTGATAAAATGATTGCGCCAAAGTACGGCACCTTGCCCGCCGTAAAGGTTTCCGTCTCCGCGCGCTGGACGTCGAAATCTACAGCTTCCGCCGTGTCGGCAGCCTCGCACAAGGAAATATCCTTAAACCACGCAGTACCCGCGGAAAGCTCGCCATAACCGCCCACGCGCGCACATACCGTCAGCTCCTTCTGCTTCGCGCCCGTCCGTCCCGTCAGTTCCACCCTTTGCCAGTCCTGCGTGCCAAGAATACCGGCGGAAGCCGCCAGCGTATCCGTCACCGAGACATTCGCGCCGGCGCCACGCTCCACATTCCCGGTTTTTATAAGGCAGGACAGCGTATAACAGGTATTCGCCTTTACATCCAGCGTATAACAAAAGCGGGCGTCGTTATCCACATAGTTGCGGATACAGACCGCCTGCTGCGATCCGTCATAAAAAACGGCATATTCTTCCGCGCCCTCATACCACGCTTCATCGATCCAATCCGGCGGCAGCGCGGCATGCGTGGAAAAATCCCACGCGGGAAGCAGGTTCTCCGCCGCCATAGACACAGCGGGGATCAAGAGTAAAAGCGCAAACAGCGCGAGAACCCAAACGCGTCTTCGCATAGCAACCTCACAGGAAAATAGTAACGGTATCTTTACTTATATATCATACCACATTTTTCCACAAGGATAAGCGGGAAAAGGAAAATTTACATACCCGCCCAAATCAAGCGGTAAAAGCAGCCGGAATGTGCGTAACCTTGCCCGTTTGAAGCTCCACCTCCGCCACGTCGAAACGCGCGGGCGCGTCAAAGCCGCCGTAGCGCTGCATATACCCCTGCGCCGCACGAATGATGTGCTGCTGCTTTTGATGATTCACAGCCTCGCGGCCGCTGATCTCTCCCTGCCCCGTCCGCGCCTTGACCTCAATGAACACCAGCGCATCGCCATCCCGCATGACCAGATCGATCTCATAGCGGCCCATACGAAAATTCTTTCGCAAAAGACGATAGCCCTTGTTCTGCAAATAGGCGCATGCGATGGATTCGCCTCGTTCGCCCTCCGTTCTTGTGCTCATACCCGCTTCTCCGTAAAATGCCCAATAAAAGAATTCCTATGGATAGGGCACGGGCCAAGCGTTTTTAGCGCCTCGATATGCGCCGCCGTACCGTAGCCCTTGTTCTTTGCAAAGCCGTATCCGGGATATTGCGCGTCCATCTCGATCATGTAATGGTCGCGCGTCACCTTTGCGATGATGGACGCCGCCGCGATCAGATAGGAAAGCGCGTCGCCATGCACGATGGGTTGCTGCGCGGCGGGGATATCCAAATTCGCAACCGCGTCCACCAACACGAGCGGCGGCGGCGTTTCCATCGCGGTATACGCGCGCTTAAAGGCAAGCTTTGTGGCGTTGAGTATATTCAGCTCGTCGATCTCCTCGGGCGACGCCTCTCCCATGCCGTAGCAGAGCGCCGTCTTGCACAGCAGCGGAAAGAGCTTTTCGCGTCTTGCTTCCGAGAGCTTTTTAGAATCCTTTACATATTCGAGCAGGGGTTCCGCGGGCATGACCACGCAGGCTGTGACGACAGGCCCCGCCAAAGGGCCGCGCCCCACCTCGTCCATACCGCCGGCAAACACCCCACGCGCCCACAGGCCGCGCTCGATCTCTGTAATGCCGTGCAGACGTTCCGCTTCACTCGACTTCATCCGGATTCTCCAGCGTAACGCGCGCGATCTTGCCCGCGCGATATTCGTCCAATACAATGCGCGCCGCCCGTTCCGTGTCGAGTTCCCGGCCGGGCAGTATAAAGCCGCGGCTTTCG
>JAQVRG010000099.1 GCA_028701165.1 Eubacteriales bacterium
AAAAAA
This sequence comes from Eubacteriales bacterium, assembly GCA_028701165.1. Taxonomy (GTDB): domain Bacteria; phylum Bacillota; class Clostridia; order Christensenellales; family CAG-138; genus JAQVRG01. The sequence continues at coordinate 7 of JAQVRG010000099.1, forward strand.
ATAATCCGAAGCTATTGAATTGCATATACTTAGGCAGCATCGAATCTGCATAGCAATGCTCTTGATCCGCTCTTTTCCATGATTATGCCCATTTGTTGGAGAATATAAACAATAATGGATCGGACAAGGATTCGCAAAATGACGCTTGCACTGCCTATATAATAAGGCCGTAAAACCTTTCTGTCAAGTGCAAGGCGGTAAGCGACACGGTTTGCGCGCGCTTTCCCGGCCGGGCGGGTCATGCCGCCGCGCGTGGGCGCATATATTGGGACAAGAAGACGCCTCCGCCGAGTACAGGAGAAAGGAAATCTCTAAGATGGAACCGAGGAACATAGAAGGCGGCATGCGCCGTGCCCACGCCGTGCATATCGAGGAGCGCTCGCTCATGAGCGTCACCGGCGTACGGGATGTGGACAGCTTTAACGAACAGGCCGTGCGGCTTTTAACGGATCTGGGCGAACTGTGCATCGAAGGATCCTCCCTTAGGATCACCAAGCTCAATCTGGAGGATGGGCAGGTGCTGCTTGAAGGCGAGATTCTCGCCATGGAATACGCGCAGCCGGAGGAGCATGGCACGCTCTTCTCGCGCCTTTTCGGCTGACGATGCTGCTAGAGCAATCGGAAAGCTTTTCGGTTTTCGGTGGCTGCCTGATCGCCGGGCTCTCGATAGGGCTTCTTTATGATGTGCTTTCTTTGTTTCGCCTGCCCTTTCGAAGCGTTTTTGTGGACGCGCTTTTTGACGTAATCTTCTATATCCTTTCTCTTTGCATAAGCGCCGTCGCGCTCCTCTATTGGCACGACGGCCGCATCCGTCTCTACGCGCTGACCGCCATAGCGCTGGGCGCCTATCTCTATTTGCGCCTTCCTTCGCAGCTTTTCCGCACGCTCGCACGGCGGTTGTTCAAAATATGTTCAAAATAAAGCTATTGCACATGCCCTCCTTTTGTATCATAATAAGTATGAACCACAATATCTTGGGCAGGTATGCTCGGAAAGCGGCTTCGCTGCATGGCGACACAGACGCATAAGAAAACAACGCCTAAGTTCTTTTTAATGCTCACCTTGGTGTGCGTTGTCGCGGCGTGCGCCGTTTTTATCACACAGGAGCAAAAAACGCTGGAGATCGAGCAGGAGGTCGCGGCACTCGAAGAGGAATACGCGTACCTGCAAAGCGAAAAGCAGCGCATCGAATACATGATCGAATACGCCCAAAGCGACGCCTACCGCATACAATACGCTAGAGAAAAACTGGGGTATGTGCAGGAGGATGACGTAAAATTCGTCATCGGCGATTGATGTATCTCATACTTGACATAGGCAGCAATTCCATCCGTTCCATGCAAATCAACGAACGAGGCGTTTTTCAAAAGAAGCGCCTTATAACTACGCGCCTTGCTTCGGGGCTCGATCAGACGGGCATGCTTTCTGGCGCCGCCATGGAAAGAAGCGTCGCCGCCATAGAGGCTTTTATAAAGGAAGCCGCGTGCACGCAGGACAAGGTGTTCGCCTATGCTACAAGCGCCGTACGGGACGCCGCGAACCGCGAGGATTTTCTGCGCCGCGTTTACACCGCCTGCGGCATAAGCGTCGATGTGCTTTCCGGGGAGGAGGAAGCGCGCAACGCCCTCTTGGGCGCGCGTGCGGAGGGGCTTGTGGATATCGGCGGCGGCAGCGCGCAGATCGTCACGGCGGGTTTTGCGCAGAGCTGGCCGATGGGCTGTGTGCGCGCCGCGGAGCGTAATACCCGAGAGGCGATCGAAGCGCGATGCCGCGCGCTTTTTCGTTTTCCGCGCCTTTTCGTACCGCGATGGGCGGGCGCCGGCGGCACGCTCACCACGCTCTCGGCGCTGCATCTTGGTCTTACCGCCTATGACAGCAACAAGGTCGGCAAGGATTCGCTCACCGTATCCGACATAGAAGCCCTGATAGAAAACCTTACAGGCATGGGCGAAGCGCGGGCGGCGCATCCCTTGCTGCATATGCGGCATGACGTGATCATTCCGGGAGCCATCGTCGCCTGCTTCATTATGCGCGGTATGAACATACCCCGCATCTTCATCACAGACGCGGACGGCATGGAGGGTTATGCTTTTTCCAAGCGCCTCGTCAAATCGCTGTAAATCCATTCCATTTCTCTTCCAACATTGCATTTTTGTTTTGATATCGGTATACTAAATACGTTGGGGAACGCGTTTGATACGGTATGCGCGCCTATTCATCTAAAGGGAGGAGCAGCCCATGGCAAGACGGCACGGGGAATATGCCAACGTGCGCGAGGCGATTTTAGCGACGGCCTCCTCGCTCTTTTTACAGGGCGGCGTGCACGCCGTAAGCTTGCAGGACATCGCCGCCGCCGCCGATCTTTCCAAAGGTACGCTTTACTATTATTATCCCACCAAGGAATCCCTTGTGATGGAGCTTGCACATAACAATACCGAGGCGGTAACGGACACCCTGTTCACATGGGTGGATTCCCTCGTGCGCGGCGACGATATGCGCGCGGCGGTGCTGCGCCTTGTGGACGCCATCACCGCCGAGGATCAGCTCGGCGGGCTGCATATCGTGCTTTGCGCGGAGGCCGCCATGGGCAGCACGGCGCTGCGCGAGCTTCTTAACGCCGCCTATCGTGAGTGGACCGTCATGTTCGAGGTGGGCGCGCTCAAGGTGCAATCCAAAAACGCCGCGGCCATTCGCGCCAAGTCAGGCCTGTTTTTCACAGTCCTGCTGGGTTATGTGCTGCAGCGTCAAAGCGGTATAGGCAACCCCGACAAGGATGCGCTCACGAACTTCTTTTTACCTTAAAGCGCCGTTTTAAAGGTTAAATACTGATATAGCGCCGCCATGTCCTCCATGGCGGTTTTTATTTCCGTATACAAAGCGTCGCCGTCCATGGTGCGGGAAAGCTGCGTGCTGTAATAACACCAAGAAAGGCCCTTGCGGTTCAGATAGGGCTTGAGCGCGGCGTCCGCTTCGGGAAAACGATCCTTTTTATAAAGCTCGCCCTCCAGCGTAAAGCGGGACAGCGCGGGCGCTTGCGCAAGGGCAAGAAAACGGGCGGGATCGGAAAGGATATGCGCGCGCATACCTTCCATCAACGCGCTGTTGGGCGCATAGGTGCCCATGCCGTAGCCGTAGCCCTCCGTGGTGATCTCGAAATACATGCAGAAGCACTCCTCCGTCGCAACCTGCGGCGGCCGAAATGTCATCCACACATTGTTGCGGTAGGGATCCACGCCGTGCGTACGGCGCGCGTCCCTATAGATGCGGGATAGAACCGTGTTCATCTTGGTGTTGATGTTGGGATCGATCTTGAGCGCGACGGGGATCAAAGCCTCGGCAAGCGCCGCCATGGGTTCCCTGACCTCCCGTTGGTAGCGCGCCCGGTTCTGCTCGAAAAACGCCTTGTTATTGTTAAGCCCCAGCTCCATCAAAAAGATGTAGGTATCCTTTGTAAAGCCCTTGAAATCCATTGCTATGCCACCCTCTTCTCTTTCGGTTTAAGCTGCGAGATCAAAAGCGCGCCCAGAATCAGCACGCCGCCCGCCGTCATGCGCGCGCTGAGCAGCTCGTGCAGGAAAATAACGCCAAACAGGCATCCGAACGCCGATTCCGTGCTCATCAGCAGCGACGCGTAATTGGGGGAAGCATAGCGGATGCCGATGTTCATCAGCGTCATGGCGACGAGCGTGGCCGCGATCCCGCAATAACCCAGCGCAAAAACCATTTCCCCGTTCCAGCTTCGCGGAAACGACTCAAAAAGCAGCGCCGGCAGCAACGCGTATAACGCTACGAAGCTATATTGTAAACAGGAAAACTGAAACATATCCACGCCCGCGCCGTATCGATCCACCGCCATGATCTCCAGCGCATAGAGCACGCCGCAAAGCAGCGTGAGTAAATCGCCGAGATTCACGGCGCCGTCGCCTGTCCAAGACAAAAGCGCGATGCCGATCAGCATGATAAAGGCCGCCGCAAGCGTGCGCAGCGGTGGGCGCTTTTTATTTACATACCATCCGAACAGCGGCACCAGCACCACATAGATCGCCGTGATCAAAGCGTTCTTTCCCGCCGTCGTCATGCCCAAGCCGTAGGTTTGGGAGGCGAACGCCGCATACATCAAAAATCCGACGATGGCGCTGTGTCCCACCAACGCTTTGGTTAGCTTTTGCCGGTTGCGAAAAAGCGAAAAGCTCAAGCCCAATGCGCCTATAGCGAACCGGAACACCAAGAGCCAGTTCACCGGTATTGTATCCAGCGCGTTTTTCATAACAACAAAGCCGCCGCCCCAGATCGCACCGGTCAGCAGCAGCATGAGGTTTGCCCCTATTCGTTTTGTTTCTTCACGCATTTTCGCCATCAGACGGCATTATACCATCTGCGGCAGCCTGCGCGCAAGAGGGCTCGTACATCGCGCAGGCTAAAAGCGTGCGCTTACGCATTTCCTCCCGAAGCGGCGCGGGCGTAAGGATCTCCAGCGCCGCGCCGTATTGCGCCACCCAGCTTAAAAAGCCCACCCCGCTCGCAGCCTGCACATATGCCAAAAAGTGGTTGTCGCTGCCGGGGTCGCGCTGCAGCACGGTGTCTTGTCCAAATCGATCCAAAATATCGCTGACAAGGCGCATTTCGCCACGCAGCGTGATGCGGATCACCTCGCCGCCAAACATGTTGACGCATTTCTTCGCGTAATCCGCCGCGTCAAAGCGCACGGCGTATTCGGAAACCTCGCCGCAGGGACGCGCCTTCTCGTATTCCGGATTGGCGTTCTGTATGCGATCCAGCCTGAAATGCGTAAGGTTATCCCGCTCGTTCATATTCGCTACAAGATAATAACGATCCTGCATCCATATCATCGCATAAGGGGTCACGTGAAAGCTCTGCCCGCTGCGCTGCACCACATTGCGTTTGGATATATCCTGCTTTATATAGAAAAAGGACAGCCGGCATCCGTGTGCAATCGCATAATTGACCGTTTCTATGGTATGGAAGATCTCATCGCCCAAGCATTTCACGCCGCCGATGTTGGTTTGCCTGCGTATCGCGTCCGCCTGCGCCACGCTGGTCAGCCCCAAAAGCTTATTCGCCAGCGCGTGCGAACGCGGTTCGCTGATAAAGCTCGCCGCCTGCACCGCCGACACGAGCAGCCTTAATTCGCTGTTTTCAAATTCGCGCGAAGCCAAATAATAGCCCGTCTGCGTTAAGCGTATGTCCATGCCGTAAGCTATCAGCGTATCGATATCCCGATAAACCCCCTTGCGCTCCACCGTAACGCCCATATCCTGCAACGCCTTGCAAAGCTCGGGTACGCCAAGACGATGCTCCTCGTCCGTTTGGGTCAGGAACACCTTCTGCAAATACAAAAGCTTAAGCTTAACGTTTTTCGCTCGTCCTTGCTTCTCCATGCGCTTATTATATACTTTTTTCCTCTACATGGCAAATGCCGCGGCGATGGAAGCCTGCGCAAGTATATAGGTAAGCATTACGGCAAAATTACTATCCTCCTGCTGCACGCAAACCGTCCATGAAAGTATGGTATCCGAGAGTATAAACAACAGCGATCCCGCAAACAGCAGCGCCGTAGGAAGCCCCGGCGCGCGAAGGAGACTTAAGAGCGCACACGCGCTGGTGCCGCAAAGAAAAAGCATATAGCCTATAGCGCCCGCCATGAGCTTGGTGGAAACGAAACGGCGCGCCCGCACATAAACGGCCGCCAAGTATAGGGCGTATCCAAACGCCATAAGGATCACGCGCAGCGGCGTGCAGGCGGCAAAGCCAAAGTGCAGCGCTATCGCGCGCATATAGCAGATATGCCCAAGCCCGAAAGCGAGCATGCCCAGCGCGAACAGCGGCGACTGATTTTTGCATAGCAAAAACGCGTCGCCCACGCAGCCCAGCAGCAGACCCGCGACCACAAGCGGCTCGATGCGCTTCGCCCATAGGCAATAGGCAACGCAGATCATAGGCAGCAGCATGACCTTAGTCGGCATACGAAGCTTATGGTTTTTATCCCAGCAGGCTTTTAGATGTACGATGCACAGAATCGTCAACAAAGGAATAGCAAAATATTTCATATGGTATTATACCATGTAATGGCTCGTTAAGAAAGCGTTACGAAAACAAATATGGTACGTACGAAATAATTGTGGTATACTGTACTTGGAATAATTGGCTTGCTACAGGGCATTACGCCCAGCTGCCTTAAACAAAAAGGAGGATATTCATGCAGTATTCACGCGAAGTGGAAGAAATGGTCTGCGTTTGCAAGGGCGCAAAGCATGATCCGGCTCCGATACCCGAGGAGGGTAATTGGGTCAAAGCC
>JAQVRG010000100.1 GCA_028701165.1 Eubacteriales bacterium
AGTGTATGGCAACGCTTTTTGCAACCATGAAGTTCAATAAAAGCCGTTCGCTTTGCGACGGCTTTTACGCTATGCGGGCGCTGTTTATTCTTCCTCCTGTATCGGGATGCTAAGTCCGGCTGTTTGATCTACAGGAAGCGAAAAGGCTACGGTATGCGCCGGTGAATCTACGCCCGCTTTATCTATAATCGCGCGCAGCACGTCGTTTCGTTTGGAGGCGGGAACAACCAGATAAATATGCTCCTTCTCCTCGGCAATGGAGACGCCGAAGAATTTCATGCCGGGGTTCGCGCCAATCTCCTTGGCGTAAATTAACGTCCCGCCGGAAGCGCCCGCGGAACGCGACGCCTCCAGCACCAGCTCCGACTGCCCCTTATCCGAGATCGCAATAATAAGAGAATATGGGTGATCCTTCATTTCGTTTACCTCTCCTTCCTGAATCAAACGGTCGCCGCAAAGATAATGAAGCGCCGACGTGCCGCTTATGCCGTCTACATTGACGGTCAAAGCGATGCCGCTATTGGGGGCGTCGATACGCATTTCGCTTACCGCGCGGCGCATCAGCGTGCGCGCGCTTTGCCGGGAAACGAGGGTGGAGAGCAGGATTTTTTCTTTTGCTTCCAACCCGAGAAGATCCAACGTTTTTTCCTTGGCGGCGCCTTGGCAGAGGGAGCCGAATACCGTACCCGCGCCGTTTCTTGTGAGAAAGTCGATGTAGGCTTCACTTTGATCGCGGCGGGCGACGAGTAACAACCATCGAAAAGCGTTCATTCCGTATCCTCCTCAAAAGTAATGATCTGATCCTTCTGCTCCGTGTCTTTATGCGGCTGCACGGCCTTTTGCGAGCGCAGCTTAAAGACGAGGCCCATGACTTGGATGGTGATAAGCGGCGTCATAGCGACCATGGCGACAACGCCGAAGGCGTCTACCGCCACATTGCCGCCCACGGCTGTGCACAAGCCCATTGCAAGCGGCAGCAGGAAGGTGGCGGTCATGGGGCCAGAGGCTACGCCGCCCGAATCGAAGGCAATAGAGGTAAAGATGGGCGGCACGAAAAAGCTCAAAAGCAGAGAGAGAGCGTAGCCCGGGATCAAAAGATACAGGATGGGCAGACCCGTAAGCACGCGCATCATGGCCAGCCCCACCGATACGGCGACGCCGATGGAGAGGCTCAAACCCATGGCCTTATGCGGAATGGCGCCGGACGTCATTTCCTCGACCTGTTTATTGAGCACATGCACAGCGGGCTCGGCGCTGACGATAAAATATCCTATGATCATGCCGATGGGTATGATGATCCAATTTTGCGTTAATCCGCCTATGCGCTGCCCTACATAATTACCCAGAGGCATGAAGCCGACATTGGCGCCCGTAAGGAATATCACAAGCCCGAGATAGGTGTAGAGCATGCCGAAGCCGATGCGCACAAGCTCGGTTTTGGGGATGCGCAGCTTCACGAAATGAAAGAGCAGGAAAAACAGCGCGATCGGGAGAAGCGCGATTGCCACCTCCTTGAAATATGAGGGGAACGCGGTGGCGAAAAGCCTCCACAGCTCTCGGGAATTTTCGATATCCGGCACGGATACGGGGGTATATGCACCGCCGCCGGTACGATAAAACATACCCAGTAAAAGCACGGCAAGGATCGGGCCTATGGAGCAGAGGGCGACTAAGCCAAAGCTGTCCTCCTGTGCGCTTTCGTCGCTGCGGCTCATAGCAACGCCCACGCCCAGCGCCATGATAAAGGGTACAGTCATGGGGCCGGTGGTAACGCCGCCGGAGTCGAAGGCGGTGGAAAGGTATTCCCTGGGGACGAAGCGAGCCAGCATGAAAACGAGCAAATAGAAGCCGATCAGCAGGTATTGCAGCGGTATGCGCAGGAAGATACGGAGCATCGAAAGGACTAAAAACACGCCGACCCCCGCCGACACGGCGCCTATGATCACGGCGTTGGGAATGTTGGGCACCTGCTGGGCAAGCACATGCAGATCCGGTTCGGAGATGGTGATCATGACGCCCACCACAAGGCTGATGGCAACAATGATCCACATGCTGCGGGAACGGGATACGGCGGAACCAATATATTCGCCGATCGGGGTCATGGCAAGATCGGTTCCTAAGGTGAAAAGCCCCATGCCCACGATAAGAAGGATGGTGCCTACGACAAAGGACATCAGGATGCTGTTAGGCACCGGCACGATGCTAAAGCACAGCAGAAAGAGGATGATGGCGACGGGCATGACGGATTTCAGGGCTTCGGCAAGCTTTTCCATCAGGATCGTATTATGAGATAAATTCATGCGGCGCGGCATCCTCCTCTCTTTGACGGGTTCACATGCGAACAAGCGTTGTGCGGCGCGCAATTCCACATTGCTATTATTTTTTATTATATAGGATATGCGCCTGCCAAACAATAGAAATCATATAAAAAGGCTGAAAGTGTCGCTTTCTTAACGCCGCAAGCCGAAAAAAACGCCCAAAGCAATGCTTTGATATAAACGCGTTAGCACCGACGGTTTAGATCGATAGGGCATACGGATTTGCCCGGTGCGTCCTCATCTGCTATAATGATCAAAACCACTCTTGGTACAAGGATACGGAGGCGTTTATGCAAACGGCAAAACGATCGATTATCATACTGCTTTCTATACTAACGTTGCTGGTATCGGCCTGCGCCGCGCCGGAACAGACGAACGGCGTGCCGCAGACGGAAGCGGTTGAAAGCGGCGCGACGGTGGGCGGGCCGATTACGGCCAAGGAGCTTGACGCGCTGCGCGAGGCGAATGAAACCGTCGCCGTTTATTTTATCGGAAAAAAGAGCAGCGAGATGGAATCCCTTCTTCAAGCGAATTTATCCGTACTCGTAACGGAATACGCGCCGCTTTTGCAATGCGGCTTTTATACCATCCCCATCGACGATTATAAGGGCGCGAAGGACATACTTGGCGGCAATCTGTTCGGCGTGGCGCTTTTTCGCGGACAGGAGGCCGTGCTCTTATCGGGAGATTCCCGCAACGATATCAGCGTGGTGTTCAACCGTTTCTTTGAAAACGGTCTTGTCGCGCCCGACGATCACGGCTTGCCCATCGTAACCTATGACAAGGTCAAGGCAATGATCGACGGCGGCGAGACCTTCCTTCTTTATATCGGCCGGGATACCTGTCCGCAGTGTAAGCTGTTTTCGCCGAATTTGGAAACCGCGCTCGAGGAAGCCGCGCTGCAAACGCCGCAGTACTATTTCTACACGCAGGATTATGAAACCGCCATCAATAACCGTGCAGAGGGCGCGCAGGAGCAATGGGACGGGATCAAGGCGGAGCTTGGCATTCGCGGCACGCCGTCGCTGCTGTTCTTTAAGGAAGGAAAACAATCGTCCTTTGAATCCTTCAATACGCTCTTTCCCGAGTTTGCGAAGTCCCCGGAGGAATTTGCCGAGTCCAACCGGAAATGCGTCGAAGCGCTGCGCGCGTGGCTGACGGAACGAGGCGCGAAGTAACGCTATCCGTAAGCGTTCTATCGTGCAGCCCGCCGCTTTTGCAAGCGGCGGGCTGTTTTGCATCAAAAAAGTATGGCGGGCAAAATAATATTTAGCTTGCAAGCCGGTGTGTACACTGTATAATAATGGATAGATAATGTATAAATATGCTGTAACGCAATGATATTATTGCCATTTGCGTACGGCGTTGTATAAAGATTCACATAGAAAGGAAAAGAGATGGGAGAGACAGGCTATCTGGTTTTGGAAAACGGGCAAGCCTTTGCGGGCGAGCGCCGCGGCGCATGGCATGAGGTGAGCGGCGAGCTTGTTTTCACGACGGGCATGACGGGGTATTTGGAAACGCTTAGCGACCCAAGCTATTACGGGCAGATCGTCATGCAGACATTTCCCTTGATCGGCAATTACGGCGTGATCCCCGCGGATTACGAAAGCGGCGCATCCCATGTTCGTGCTTATATTGCACGCGACATGTGCGATGCGCCTTCTAATTTTCGCGCGCAGGGCAAGCTGGAGGATTATCTGCTGGAACAGAACGTACCCGCGCTTACGGGCGTGGATACGCGGCGGCTGACGCGCATCGTGCGGGAGCACGGCGTGATGAACGCGCGGCTGTGCGACAAGCCGATTCTTGATGCGGACGCGCTGGCGGCGCTGAAAGCCTATAGGGTGACAAACGCCGTAGAGAGCGTCACAACGGATACGGAACAAACGGAGGGCAAGGGCGGGATGCGCGTGGTGCTTTGGGATTTCGGCGCGAAGCGCAACATCGCAAGATCGCTTTTGCGGCGCGGGCTTACGGTCGTGACGGCGCCCGCTTCCGCCACGGCGGAACGCATCATGGCGCTGCGTCCGGACGGCGTAATGCTTTCCAACGGCCCCGGCGATCCGGCGGAGAATGTTGGGATCATCGCCCAGATACAAAAGCTGTTCGGCGCGCGGATTCCCATATTCGGCATCTGCTTGGGACATCAAATGATGGCGCTTGCCTACGGCGCGCAAACGGAAAAGCTCAAATACGGTCACCGCGGCGCGAACCAGCCCGTGTGCGAGACGGCTACGGGACGCGTATACATTACAAGCCAAAACCACGGCTATTGCGTCGTTGCGGATACTTTGCCAAAGGGCGCGCATGAAAGCTTCGCCAACGCAAACGACGGCACCTGCGAAGGGATCGAATATGAGGATTTCCCAGCCTTTTCCGTGCAGTTTCATCCCGAAGCCTGCGCGGGGCCGCAGGATACGGCGTTTCTATTTGACCGCTTCCATACCTGCATGAAGGAGGTGAAGGCCAATGCCGCGCGATGAAAGCATTAAACGGGTGCTTGTGATCGGCTCCGGTCCCATCGTGATAGGGCAGGCGGCGGAATTCGATTACGCGGGAACACAGGCCTGCCGCGCCCTCAAGGAGGAGGGGATCGAGGTGGTGCTGGTCAACTCCAACCCCGCCACCATCATGACGGATAAACATATGGCGGATAAGATCTACATCGAACCGCTGACCATAACCGTTATGAAACGCATCATTGAAAAGGAGAAGCCGGACAGCATTCTGCCTACGCTCGGCGGGCAAACGGGTTTGACGCTCGCCATGCAGCTTGCAAAAGAGGGCTATCTTGAAAAACAGAATGTGCGTTTGCTTGGCGCCGTGCCGGATACCATCGATAAGGCGGAGGACAGGCAGCTGTTCAAGGACGCCATGGCGGCCATCGGCGAGCCTGTGATACCCTCAAGCGTAGTGGAAAGCATAGACGACGCGGTTGCTTTTGCCGCTCAAATCGGCTATCCGGTCATTATTCGCCCCGCCTTTACGCTCGGCGGCAGCGGCGGCGGCATCGCGGAGGATGAAGCGGCGCTGCGGGAGATCGCGGATAACGGGCTGCGCCTGTCGCCGATCCATCAGATCCTTGTGGAGCAGTGTATCTCGGGCTGGAAGGAGATCGAATTCGAGGTCATGCGGGACGGCGCTGGCAACGTGATCACCGTCTGCTCCATGGAGAATTTCGATCCCGTGGGCGTGCATACGGGAGACAGCATCGTGATCGCGCCCGCAGTAACGCTCTCGGATAAGGAGTATCAAATGCTTAGAAGCGCCGCGCGCAATATCATCACGGCGCTGGGTATCGAGGGCGGGTGCAACTGCCAGTTTGCGCTGCATCCGGATTCCTTCCGGTATGCGGTCATCGAGGTCAATCCGCGCGTAAGCCGTTCCTCGGCGCTTGCCTCTAAGGCGACGGGGTATCCCATCGCCAAGGTGGCGGCTAAAATTGCCATTGGTTACCGCTTGCCGGAAATCCGCAATGCCGTGACGGGCAAGACCTGCGCGTGCTTTGAACCCGCGCTCGACTATGTGGTGGTCAAGCTTCCCAAATGGCCTTTTGATAAGTTCGTTTACGCCAAGCGCACGCTCGGCACGCAGATGAAGGCGACGGGCGAGGTCATGGCCATCGGCGCGACCTTCGAGGAAGCGCTGATGAAGGCTGTGCGCGGCGCGGAGATCGGGCGCGATTGCCTGCGCCACCCCGACTATATGACGCTTTCCGGCACGGCGCTGCGCGAGAGGCTCAGCGTGTGCGACGACCAAAGG
>JAQVRG010000101.1 GCA_028701165.1 Eubacteriales bacterium
ACGGCGCAAGGCTCGACGAGCTTCTTTCCAACCTCGAGGACGAGCTGGAGGCCACGCATGTCGCCGAGCAGCTTACGGCCAAAGGCAAAGCCAAAGAAAAGCCGAAAACCGGAAAAAAAGACGGCGATCAAGGCGAGGATACAGATAAATAAGGAACAAACCATTATATATTGGAGGTATCTATGCAGATATACAACACCATGTCCCGCAAAAAAGAGGAGCTCGTGCCGCTCGTGCCGGGCGAGATCAAGATGTACGTTTGCGGCCCCACGGTCTACAACTTCTTCCACATCGGCAACGCGCGCCCCTTCGTGGTGTTCGACACCTTCCGCCGCTACCTTGAGTATCAGGGCTATAAGGTGACGTTCGTGCAGAACTTCACGGACATCGACGACAAGCTCATCCGCAAGGCGAACGAGGAAGGCTGCACCGTGCAGGAGGTTGCCGACCGCTATATCAAGGAGTATTACACCGACGCGGACGCGCTCTCCGTAGAGCGCGCGACCGTCAACCCGCGCGCGACGGAGCACGTTAAGGAGATCATCGATCTCGTGCAGACGCTCATCGACAAGGGGCACGCCTACCCCGCCCCCAACGGCGACGTGTATTTTGCCGTGCGTACCTTCCCCGGCTACGGCAAGCTTTCCGGGCAAGCGATCGACGATCTGGAGAGCGGCGCGCGCATCGACCCCACCGAGATCAAGCACGATCCTCTGGACTTCGCCCTTTGGAAGGGCGCGAAGCCGGGCGAACCGAGCTGGCCCACGCCTTGGGGCAACGGCCGTCCCGGCTGGCATATCGAGTGCTCCGCGATGAGCATGTCCATACTCGGCCCCACCTTCGATATCCAAGCGGGCGGGCAGGATCTCATATTCCCGCACCACGAGAACGAGATCGCGCAGAGCGAGGCGGCGACGGGCAAGCCCTTCGCCCGTTACTGGATGCACAACGGCTACATCAATATCGACAATCAAAAGATGTCCAAATCCCTCGGTAATTTTAAGCTCGTGCGCGAGATCGCCAAGGAATACGATCTGGAGGCCGTGCGCTTGTTCCTGCTCTCCGCGCAGTACCGCAACCCCGTCAACTTCGCGCCCGAGCTCGTGGAGCAGGCGCAAAACGCGCTCGTCCGCCTGCGCACCGCCAAGGAACGCTTGGACGGCGCGCCCGTGGGCGAAGCAAACGACGAGGACGCGGCGTTTATCAAACAGGTGGACGGCTACCGCGACGCGTTCTGCGCCGCCATGGACGACGACCTCAACACGGCGGACGCCTTGGGCGCGCTCTTTGAGCTGACCCGCGCGATCAATACGTTCGTGACCGACCCGCACAGCGAAGCGGCGCTCGCACACGCAAAGAAGATCTTCGGCGATCTCTGCGCTGTGCTGGGGCTTTTGCAGCATAAGGCGGACGACGCGTTCCCCGCCGAGGCTATGGCGCTTCTTGACGCGCGCACCGCCGCGCGCGCCGCGAAGGACTGGGCGAAGGCGGACGAGATCCGCGAACAGCTCAAGGCTATGGGCTTCGCCGTAGAGGACTCCAAGGAAGGTGCTAAATTAAAAAAGCTATAACGCTTCGCGTTTCGGACATAATTCAGCTTGGGGTTCGGGGAACCGCAGTTCCCCGGAGGCTTCGTTCGTTTGCGGCGACATGTGCGCCGCAAACGCGAGCCCTTGCCATCGCAAGGGCTTCCCCGCACTTTGCAACGGCCGTGAACGCAGTGAACAGTTGCAAAGTGTAAACTCGGCAAAGGTCGAATGACCTTTGCCGAAAGCGAAGCGTCGTCAATATTATAATTCTGTAAACAAACCGTGGCGGCGCTTGTGTTTTCGGGCGTCGCCAATTATGATAACACTACCATGGAAAGGAAATACCTATGTACTTTTTTAACATTTTTGAGATCGTCCTCGGCCTCTACCTGCTTTATGCCGCCGTTACGGGCAAGGGCAAGTATTACGAAAACGAGTTCTGCAAGGTACCGCGCGAGCAGTATGTAAAGGTCATGCGCATCTTCGCGTGGTGCGTAGGCGTACTCATCATGGTTTCCCCCATCTTGCAGCTCACGGGCGTCATCACCGAGACCTCCCCTTGGGGCTGGATCCTTTGGTGCATCAATATGCTCGGCATCATAGGCATGCTCATCGCCAACGTCAAAATGACCGACCGCGAAAAGGCCAAGGCCGCGCAGGGCCGTACGCCCTCCAAGCCCGCCGGCAAGGACGTCAGCGCCGCGTTCGTGTTCGACGAGGACGACGGCAAACCCGAAAAGAAAGCATAACGACACTTTATATATGTAGGAGAATTACCGCAATGAAGAAAACGATGAAACGCATCCTCTCCGCAGCGCTCTGCGCGCTGACGCTGCTTGCGGCCGTACCCGCCTTTGCCGCGACAGGCACAGCGGCCGCCGGCACCAAGGTCTATGTCGGCGCAAGCACCGCGCAGGAGATGGGCACCATCAACACCGCGGGGCAGGTCACGATCCTCGGCGAATCCGGCGACTTTTACCAGATCAGCGCCAGCGGCGGCACGGGCTATGTGCTCAAATCCATGGTAACGCCGGACGCTTCCGGCACCACCACGACGACCGCGGCAACGCCCACTGCGACCCCCGCCGCTAACGCGGGCTATGTCACTGGCGTAAACAACGACGCGCCGCTGCGCGCCGAAGCGAGCAAGTCCAGCACGCTTTTGGAAAACGCGCCGCTGCACTCCGCGCTTGTGATCCTCTCCACCTCCGGCGACTATACGCAGGTCACAACGGCCGCGGGCAACACGGGCTTCATCCTCTCCAAATATGTAGCCTACGGTACCCCCTCCGCCCCCGCCGCCGCGTCCAACGCAAACGACGTGATGCTGGAAACGCCGCAGCAGATGGTGAGCGTTGCAAAAACCATCTACATGCGCAAAACGCCCAACAAATCCACCAAGAGCAGCAACGTGGTCAAAAAGCTCTCCGGCGTGAAGGGGCATGTTTTCAACGTCATCGGCACCAACGGCTCCACATGGTATAAGGCTACCTACGGCGAGTATACCGGCTATGTGCTCATGGTCGATCTCGCCTCCCCGAGCGCTGCGGGCACGCTTTCCGCAGGCTCCTACGCCACGGGCGATAAAGCGAAGGACAAGTGGGGCGAGATCGTGAAGATCGACGGCACCAACATCGGCACCGCCTTTGGCAAGCTCTACGACAACAGCATCTACTGCAACGGCCTGAACAAGAAAAACGAGTACTATTACAACGGCTACGACGGCAGAAAGAACTACTTCTATATGCTAAGCCCGCAGGGCGCCCCCATCCATGTGCTCATGAGTCACAACATGCAATCCTCCAAGACGGGCGGCCATTATCTGCACCATGTGCAAAACGCGTGGCTGGGCGTATCCAAATGCGAAAAGTGCAAGGAATCCTGCGCAAACGCGAAAACCTCTATCTTCTATATCAACTATGACGGCAAAACGCAGTGGCAGCTCATCGGCTTCTTTGAGGGCAACGCCTCCATGCGCAATTACGCCGCCGTGAACTTCGGTCTTACCGGCGCCGCCAAGAAGGGCTGGATCGACACGTTCCTTTCCTACTGTACCTCCAAATATAAGGGCGCGGTACTCGGCTCCGCCGCCGATACGGACGATGTGATGTCCTTCATCACCTGCGGCGATAACGGCAGCAAGGGCGGCACCTACCTTTGCATGCTTTTAAAGGCCGTAGCCTAAGCACACGCTTACGCATTTTACGAAAGGAGACCGCATTCCATGCAACGCTGTTTGAAAAAAGCTCTCTGTACGGTACTCAGCCTTTGTTTTCTGATATGCCTGTTCCCCTTTGCGACGCTTGCGGAAAGCAAAACGGGTTATGTAAAAGCCGGAACGCCGCTTTCCGCGAACGTATGTTCCGACGTCGGCTGCGGCTGGCAGGTCGTCGGCTCTCTCCCCGCAGGCGAGGTCACCATAACCAGCGAGCAGGAGGGCTACTACTTCGTCTCCATGGGCGGACGGCAGGGCTTCGTGTATAAAACCGACATCTCCTTCACGCCACCCGCCGCAACGGCGACCACGGCGGCCGCCTCCACGACTACGAAATCCGCTTCTTCCTCCAGCACAAAGAAGTCCAGCGTCACCTACGGGCATGTCGTCAACTGCGAGGAATGGGTCAACATCAACCGCAAGGCCGAAAAGGACGCGCTGGGCAAGGTCTATAAAAACGATCTGCTCGCCATTCTCGGCACCTCCGGCGAGTATACCAAGGTCAAGACCATGAAGAACACCACCGGCTACGTCAAGTCCAGCTACATCGAAAAGGGGCTTCTATCCAAGGGTGACGACGTATTTTCCAATCCCTTCAAGGTGAAGTCCACGCAGAAGAATATATGGCTGCGCAACACGCCGGTCGCGTCCTCCTCGGGCAGCAACGTCAACCGCAAGCTTTCGGATATGATGGATAAGGAGTTCCTCGCGGTGGCGGAAAACGAAGATTGGTATCTCCTTAAGTACGAGGACTGCACGGGCTACGGCCGCAAAGAGGATTTTACGAAGGTAAAGTAACCCAACCAAGCTGCAAAGATACGGGAAAGGAAGAAGCGCCGCTTCTTCTTTTCTTTTTTGCGCGCCTGTGATACAATACCCCGTGATTTGTAACGATGTGAAAGGATCTTCTTTTTCATGAGACGCATAACCCGTTTGGTGGCGATCCTGCTGGCGGCGCTGTTTATCGCCGGCATCTTCTTCAGCATCTTTGCTTCGACAGCGTACGCAAAGGAAAAAACAAAAGCCACGCCCAAGCCTACGGTTTCCCCCACGCCTACGCCTTGGCAGTCCTTGGGCGCTGCGACGCCTTCGCCTACCCCGCCCGCCGTGACGCCGCAGCCCACGCCAACCCCCGACGGTACAAGCGCCGCCGCAACGCCTACAGTACCCGCTGCAAAGGGCGACGTGTGGGGCAGCGTGAAGATACCCGGCGGCAAAGCCTACAGTATCTACAGCAACCGTTCCGACGGCAAGGGCGGCTATTACTACAACAAGGACTATAATCACATCTTTGCCATGACCCCGCAGGGCGCGCAGGTCGCCGTGATCATGGGACATAACATGCGCAAATCCGGCAAGATGTTCCATGCCCTTCATCATGTGCAGAACGCTTGGCTTGGCAAGGGCAAATGCGAGCGCTGCGGCGCAAGCTGCACAAGCGCCAACAAAGCAAGCACGTTTGATCTTGAGTACGACGGCTATAAAAAATGGGATCTTGTGTGCTTCTATGAAACAGAATCCAACGAACCCGCCTCCACGCTTTCCTTTAACGCCCTCTCCACAGGCAGCGCAGGCGCGTGGCTCGATTACCAGCTCTCCCGCGCGGGCAGCTCCCCAAAGGGGATGACGGTGGGCACGGCCTCCGCCGGCGACAAGCTGATGATCCTCATCACCTGCGGGGATAAGATCGGCGGCAGCACCGGCGCAAGATTATACATGATATTAAAGGCGGCGTAAGGCTGCGCTACGCTTTCGCGCCCGGTCATACGACCGGGCGCGCGTTTTCAAAGCGCAGCTGTTCGCAGCCGCTTCGCGCGCTGCTCACGGTCGTTGCGCTTTGCATAGATACCCTTGCTTCGCAAGGCCGCCGTTCGCGGCGCGCATGTCGCCGCGAACGAACAAGCCTCCGGGAGCTGTCGCCCCCGAAACCCCTTTTTCCTATCTTTACTGTTTTCGCGCATGTCGCCGCGAACGGATCGATCTTTTCTTTTTTATGCCATAGGAAATTCCTATACCCAACCGGCTTTTTCGGTCGTATATTTTTCTTTTTTACAGCGCAAAACTGTTATATAATGATAAAAGCAAACCATTTCGGCATACCCCTTATCTGTCAAAGGCAATAATAGAATATTGGAGGTACACATGGAGAATCTCAAAAAGACGCCGCTCTACGACACGCATGTGAAGCTGGGCGGAAAGATCGTCGATTTCGGCGGCTGGGCCATGCCCGTGCAGTATTCCTCCCCCATTGAGGAACACATGGCCGTGCGCAAAAATGTCGGCCTGTTCGACGTTTCCCACATGGGCGA
>JAQVRG010000102.1 GCA_028701165.1 Eubacteriales bacterium
ATTCGGCAGCGGCGCCTTTGACGCGGCATTTGAGGGCATCATACCCAATATGGAGCGCAGGTATAAGGAATCCCAGTCCGATTATTCCAAGCAGGAGCTGGAAAGCTACATGACCATGGTGCCCTGTGCCGACTGCGGTGGCAAGCGCCTAAAGCGAGAGGTGCTCGCCGTTACCGTGAACGGCTTGTCCATCGCGGCGCTCAGCGATCTGACGGTGGAGAAGGCCAAGGCTTTTATCGACAATTTGCAGCTTACGCCCACGGAGCAGATGATCGCCGCGCAGATTCGCAAGGAGCTTTCCGCGCGCTTGCGCTTTTTAACGGACGTGGGCTTAGGCTATATCACGCTGTCCCGCGCGGCGGGGACGCTTTCGGGCGGCGAGGCGCAGCGCATACGCTTGGCCACGCAGATCGGCAGCGGCCTTGTGGGCGTGCTGTATATTCTCGACGAGCCCAGCATAGGCTTACACCAGCGGGACAACGGCCTGCTGCTGAGAACGCTGATGAACATGCGCGATCTTGGCAACACGCTCATCGTGGTGGAGCATGACGAAGAGACCATGCTCGCGGCGGACTATCTTGTGGATATAGGCCCCGGCGCCGGCGAACACGGCGGACGGATCGTCGCGCAGGGTACGCCTAAGGAGGTCATGGCGACGCCGGATTCCATCACAGGGCAGTTCCTTTGCGGCAAACGGCGCATCGCCGTGCCGGAAAAGCGCCGTAAGCCCAAGGGATGGCTGCACATCAAGGGCGCGCGCGCCAACAACCTCAAGCACATCGACGTGGACGTTCCGCTGGGTGTGTTCACCTGTGTGACGGGCGTATCCGGCAGCGGCAAATCCAGCCTTGTCAACGAGGTGCTCAAAAATACGCTTCGCCGCGATTTGAACCGGGCGAAGCTTCGCATCGGCGATATCTACGACGCGCTGACGGGTATTGAGCAGTTGGACAAGGTCATCGATATCGACCAGTCCCCCATCGGGCGCACGCCGCGCAGCAACCCCGCCACTTATACGGGGCTGTTCGATTTGATTCGCGGCGTGTTCGCCATTACCCCGGACGCGAAGATGCGCGGCTACAACAACGGCCGCTTCAGCTTCAACGTCAAGGGCGGGCGGTGCGAATCCTGCAAGGGCGACGGCATCATCAAGATCGAGATGCACTTTTTGCCCGACGTCTATGTACCCTGCGAGGTTTGCAAGGGCAAACGCTATAACCGTGAAACGCTGGAGGTGCGCTATAAGGGCAAGAACATCGCCGAGGTGCTGGATATGACGGTGGAGGAGGCGCTGAGCTTCTTTAAGCCGCTGCCGCGCCTTGCCAATAAGCTGCAAACGCTTTACGACGTGGGCTTGGGCTATATACGCTTAGGCCAGCCCTCCACAACGCTTTCGGGGGGCGAGGCGCAGCGCGTGAAGCTTGCAACGGAGCTTTCGCGCAGGGATACGGGAAAGACCCTCTATGTGCTGGACGAGCCGACGACGGGGCTTCACATGGCGGACGTGGAACGGCTGATCGTTATCCTACAGCGCCTGTGCGAAACGGGAAGCAGCGTGCTTGTGATCGAGCATAATTTGGACGTGATCAAAACGGCGGATTATATCATAGACTTAGGCCCCGAGGGCGGCGACCACGGCGGCGAGGTGATCGCCGTGGGTACGCCGGAACAGGTGGCGAAGGCGAAGGGGAGCTATACGGGGCTTTATATCAAAAAAGCGCTGGAAAAGGCGCGCGGGGAGGAAGCATGAGCTATACGATGGAGCGGTGGTATTCTGCGACGGGACAGCGCTTTTCCATGCGGAAATTCGGCGGCGCGCCGGAGGAAGCGGATATGCGCGCGCTGGAAGAGACGGCAAGGATGCTTTCCGGCGACGGCGTGCGCCTTTCGTTAGGCGAGGACGCGCGCGTGTTTAAATCCATTTTTTTAGGCGGCGGCAAGGTCAAGGGGACGCCCTGCTTTGCGGCCCTCATTTACAAGGGCGATGCGATGCTTCGCTGCGGTTATATCGGCGAAAGCTTTATTTTGGAGTGTACCGCGCTGGGGCTTGGCTCCTGCTGGCTTGGCGCGTCCTATAAAAAGAGCGCGGCGGCCGAGCATATCAAACTTGCTAAGGACGAGCGGATCGCCGCGGTGATCGCGTTTGGAAAGCCGGGGGAAGCGTACGTGGGAAGGCCGCGAAAAACCCTCGCGGCGCTGACGGGACTTTCGCAGGCGGCATTGATCGAGCTGCCCGAATGGCAGCAGTTGGCGCTTTCCTGCGCGCGCCTTGCGCCCTCCGCGGTCAACGGACAACCGTGGGAATTCCGCGTCGAGGATAACCGTATCAGCGTGGTCAGAACCAGCGGCAATTTCGGGTTTGGCAAGCTGGATCAGGGCATTGCCATGCTGCATGTGGAGCTGGGCGCCGCGCACAGCGGCATGTCCGGCAGCTGGGCGATCACGGAGGATGCGGCGGTCTTTACGCCGCAGGCGTAAAACGGCGCACGGTTAGCCGTTTATTTAACGATAAGCCTTGCCCGTTGCGGCTTCCATACGGTATAATCTCCATGTATAGCTTTTTATTCGCCACAGATCGGAGGAAAACATGCGGCAGAAACGCGTTTCGGAGGCGGTGATCCGCCGCTTGCCGAAGTATTACAGAAATCTACTGAGCCTGCAGGCGGGGGGCGCGGAGCGGATATCCTCAAGCGAGCTGGCCGCGCGCATGCGCCTTAATCCTTCGCAGGTGCGGCAGGACTTTAACTGCTTCGGCGGCTTTGGCCAACAGGGGTATGGCTACAATGTCAAGACCCTGCTCGAGCAGATACGCAAGATACTCACAAACGACTGCAAGCGCAGCGCCATCGTGATCGGCGCGGGTCATATCGGGCAGGCGCTGGCCTTTTTTGAGGGCTTTGAAAGGGACGGCGTAAGCGTGCGCGCGCTGTTTGATATCGACGAGCGGCTTGTGGGCACGAGCATCAACGGCAGGCCCGTCCTGCATGTGGATATGCTGGAGACGTACATCAAGGATAACGATATCGATATAGGCATCATCGCCGCAAGGCGCAGCGTCGCGCAAACGATGACGGATCGTATGGCGGCGGCGGGCATTAAGGGCGTATGGAACTTCGCGCCCGAGGACGTGGTTTCCGAAGTGCCCGTAGAGAGCGTGAATCTAAGCGACAGCCTGCTTTGCCTGCTGTTTCATATGAAGGACGAGGAATAGGGCGCACATCGCGTTTTTTGAAGCCGGTTTTGCCGGCTTTTTTCTTTATTCTTTTACTTGCACATTGCGGAATCGTGTAATAAAATAGTACAGAAAGTATAGAAAACGAAAGGAGAACGTATCCTATGGATGCCGGGCCATATCCCAGTACGAACGAATATAAGACAATAAAGATATGGGCGGCTCATAGCGTATGATGTGCTGCCCGTAGAAAGGGCAGTGTATGATCGATACCGTTCTCGCACTTCTGAAGGAAAAGAAGTACGCGCAGGTCAAACAAACGGTTCTGGAAATGCACGAAGTGGATGTTGCCGAGATCTTCGAGGAGATCAGCGATACGGAAACCATGCTTCGTCTTTTTCGCTTGCTTCCAAAGGAAACGGCGGCCGAGACCTTCTCTTATATGGAGGCGGATGTGCAGCAGCGCATCATCGAGGCCATCACCGATAAGGAGCTGCGCTATATCCTAGACGATATGTACCTTGACGATTATGTGGACATGATCGAGGAAATGCCCGCAAACGTTGTCAAGCGCGTTATGAACAACTCCAGCCGGGAAAACCGAAGTCTTATCAACCAGTATCTTAAATATCCCGAGCGTTCCGCGGGCGGCTTGATGACCAACGAGTACGTCTATTTTAAGCGTACGCTTACGGTGACGCAGGCCTTTGACGTGATCCGTAACACGGGCTTGGACAAGGAGACGGTGTATACCTGCTATGTCATCGACGCGCAGCGGCATTTGGAGGGTACGGTATCCGTGCTGGAGCTGCTGCTTGCAGAGCCTGACGCCCGCATTGAGGATTTGATGGAGGAGAACCCCATCTATGTCCAAACGCTGGAGGATCAGGAGGAGGTCGCCAAGATGTTCTCCCGGTACGATATGATCGCCATGCCCGTTGTGGACAACGAAAAGCGCTTGGTGGGCATCATCACCATCGACGACGCGATCGACGTTTTGCAGGAGGAGAACACGGAGGACTTCGAAAGGATGGCCGGTATTACCGCCAGCGGCGACGAGAGCTATCTGAAAACGCCCGCGTGGAAGCTTGCGAAAAACCGTATCGTGTGGCTGATCATACTGATGCTTTCCGCCATGGTGACGGGCGCGCTGCTGGAGCATTACGAGGCGGCGATCGCAACCGTGCCGCTGCTCGTTTCGTTTATTCCGATGCTGATGGATACCGGCGGCAACTGCGGAAGCCAAGCGTCCACCACCATCATCCGCGGCATGGCGCTCGACGAGATCGAGGCGAAGGATTTTCTCAAGGTCTGGTTTAAGGAGATCCGCGTGGCGATGATCTGCGCTGTGGTGCTCTCCGCCGTCAACTTTGTGCGCATATGGCTGCAATACGGCGACGTAGGCGTGGCGACGGTGGTCAGCCTTACTTTGATCGCCACGATCTGCATTGCAAAATCCCTCGGCTGCGTGCTGCCCATGCTCGCAAAAAAGCTGCGGCTCGATCCGGCGATCGTAGCGTCGCCCATGATCACGACCATTACGGACGCCTGCTCGATACTCGCTTTCTTCGGCATCGCGGTGCGTCTGCTTTCGGACAGGCTATAGATGCTAGCGCATTCGCCCAAGGTCGTTCGGCCTTGGGCGAGTTTTCAATTTACAGCTGTTCGCGTGCGCCTTGCGCATGCTCACGGTCGTTGTAAATTGCAGAGAAACCCTTGCGCGGCAAGACTTTTCGAATCTGACGCGCATGTCGTCAGATTCGGTTGAAAGTCAAGGGGCGCGCCCCTTGACAATCCTAAAGGATTCTTACCGATCTATGCTTTGGTTTACGGGCTAGCGACGCCAAGCGGGTAAAATGCCCGCTTCGGCAAGCTTTTTGTAAAACGTGGGGATGGGAAGGCCGATGACGTTAAAATAGCAGCCGTCCACCTTCTCCACCAGCACCGCGCCGATGCCCTGCACGCCGTAGGCGCCGGCTTTGTCCATGGGCTCGCCGGAGGCGATATAATCCGCAATCTCCGCGTCGGAAAGGGCGGCGAAGGTCACGTTGGTGATCTCGTGAAACACGATCCGCTTTGTGTCCGTAAGGATGGCGACGCCTGTATACACCGCGTGCGTGCGTCCCGAAAGCAGGCGGAGTATCCGCGCGGCGTCCGCCTCGTCAGCAGGTTTACCGATGATTTTTCCATCCAGATACACGATGGTATCCGCGCCCACGACGCAGCAGCCGGGGGCGCTTTTTTTAACGGAAAGCGCCTTTCTTTGCGCCAGCGTTTCTACCATTTCGGCGGGCGGGCAGGGCGGCAGGCTTTCATCCGCATCGCTGGGGCGAAGCGTATAGGACAGTCCCATCAGATCAAACATTTCCCGGCGTCTGGGCGAGCCGGAGGCCAATATCAATTCCATGGCGACAGCCTACCATATCCGCCGTATATTTACAAGTGAATTGGGAATGCTTACCTTGATAGAATCTCTTGGAATAGAATCTCTCGGAGGACGATATGCGAACAGGACTTTCGGGATTGCTGCGGGGCGTGCTTCCTGGCGTCGCCATCGATCTTGGCACGGTGAATACGCTGATCGCCGTGCGCGGACGGGGCATCGTGCTAAAAGAGCCGAGCGCCATCGCCGTGTCCGCAAAAAACGAACGGGAAATATTGGCTGTCGGCCGTGCGGCGCTCACCATGCTTGGGCGCACGCCCGGCGGCATACGCGTGCTTTACCCCATGCGGGACGGCGTGGTGGCGGATTACGGCATGTGCGAGGCCATGCTGCGCTTCTACCTCAAAAAGGTGCTGGGCAGGCGTGCGCCTTGGGGGGCGGAGCTTAT
>JAQVRG010000103.1 GCA_028701165.1 Eubacteriales bacterium
GTACACCAAGGACATGACCGTTGTGTCCAACGCCTCCTGCACCACCAACTGCTTAGCGCCTCTTGCCAAGGTCATCAACGACAAGTTCGGCATCGTCGAGGGCCTTATGACCACCGTGCATGCCACCACTGCCACGCAGAAGACCGTTGACGGCCCCTCCAAGAAGGATTGGCGCGGCGGCCGCGGCGCGGCGTTCAACATCATCCCCAGCTCCACCGGTGCTGCCAAGGCTGTCGGCAAGGTCATTCCCGAGCTCAACGGCAAACTTACCGGCATGGCGTTCCGCGTGCCCACCGCCGATGTGTCCGTGGTCGATCTGACCTGCCGTTTGGAGAAGGCCGCGACCTATGACGAGATCAAGGCCGCCATGAAGGCCGCCTCCGAGAGCGAAGCGCTCAAGGACGTGATCGAGTACACCGAGGATAAGGTCGTTTCTTCCGACTTCATCCATGATCCCCATACCTCCATCTTCGACGCCGACGCCGGCATCAGCCTCAACGAGCATTTCGTCAAGCTGGTCGCTTGGTACGACAACGAGTGGGGTTATTCCAACAAGGTCTGCGACCTGATCGCGCACATGGTCGAGGTAGATAATAAGTAAGACCGTTCATTTGGTGGGCGCCTCTTTCCGGCCGGAAAGAGGCGCTTTTGCGTATCGAATCCATAGGAAAGAAATCGGTTTTTCGCTGGGCAAAAAATTGTTCACAAACTGTTTGCTGATTGGGAACCTTTGGGCGCGCACCGGCGTATAGATTATATGATACAATGAGTGCATCCAAAGGGAATGGAGGTTCAATGCTATGAAAAAAACGATGGCGCGCGTATTGGCGCTTGTGTTGTTGGGCTGCATGCTTCTGGGAATGTGGGCGCCGGCCGCGTCCGCCGCGACAAACCGGCCGACAGTGACGCTTGTTGAGGCGTCGGACATATCCGAAGCGGGCGCGCAGCTCAACGCTTTTGTCGCCTGCGCGCAGCGCTATAGCTACGACAGCGTGGGCTTCTATCTGAGCGCGGACAGAAGCAACTTGAACAAACAAAGATACACGACGACCTATAACCCGAAAGCGGCGTCCTTCGACCTTACGTTTTCGCAAAGCAGCGTAAGGGGGCTTTGCGGCGTTCTCAACGCCGGTTCTATCTACTATTATAAACTGTTCGTTATGCTAAACGGCATAGAGTATACAAGCGAGATCGGCTGGTTCCGTACGCTGGACGACGCTACGGCCGACAGAAAGGGCGCGCCGACCATCGTGGCGTACGACGCGGCGGAGATCACCATGGACAGCGCGACGCTTCGCGGCGCCGTCAGCAAAAATGCGTTGGGCTTGACGTTTTCAAAGATCGGCTTGCTGATGGGAACGTCCAAGACGTCGATGGCCGAGGTCGCCAGCAACGCGACGGGCAAGGGCAAGCTGCCGCAGGCCGCCTACTATGTGAACCGGTATAAGAAGCTGTCGCCGCTTACCACCTACTATTATCAGTTTTTCGCCGTGACGAAGGCGGGCGCGTCCTATGTAAGCCCGGTCAAGAGCTTTACGACCCTCGCGCCGTACCACACGGTGACCTTCCAGCCTAACGGCGGTATGCTCACGCAGATGGGCGCTATGATCGTCTATCCCGGCCAGCCCTATGCGTTTGCGGAGATCCCTTACCGGCAGGGCTATACCTTCGCCGGCTGGTATACGCTGCCCAACGGCGGCAGCAGGGTCGCTGAAAGCGGCGTATGGATGTACGACGCGGACGTGACGCTCTACGCCATGTGGACGCAGGGCGCAGCGCCGATCACCGGCGGCGAGCTGCTGGTCTATTTCGATCTCAATTACGATAATTTGGGCGCGACGGAAAGTAAAACCGTCAAAGCGGGGAAGAAGTACGGAACGCTGCCCGAGCCTGCCCGCGCTGGCTATTGGTTTGCGGGCTGGTATACCGCCAAGGAAAGCGGTACGCGCGTGAAATCCTCCACGCGTGCTAACGGGATGGGGACGCAGGTGCTTTACGCCATTTGGACGCCTAGAACGGCGCAGGTCAAGTTTAACCCCAACGGCGGCAGCGTGACCCCCAAGGAAGCCAAGCTTGCCTACGGCACGGCCTATGCGCTGCCCGTCCCGTCGCGGGAGGGCTATACCTTTGCCGGATGGAATACCGCCAAGGATGGAAGCGGCACGATGGTGCTGACCGACACGCCTTGGATGTACAGCGAGAAGGTCACGCTCTACGCGCAGTGGACGCAGATACCGACTGCGCTTACGCCCACAGCGCCGCAGGGAGGTATGACGGTCGTACCGGTCGGTTAAAGCACATATCGATTTTGATTAAAAATAAGCGGAGCCGAATGATTTCGGCCCGCTTATTTTCATTCACGCTTTGCGATCTATAGCCCGCGAATGCGTACCTCTACGACCCGCCCGATGATCTGCACGTCGCCTTCGGATACGATGAGGGGTTCGTAGCGGACGTTCGCGGGGATCAGCATCAAGTGTGGCGGCATCCATTTGAGCTTGCGCACCAAAACCTCGTCGCCCGTGCGCACCACGGCGATCTGCCCGTTTTCCACGCGAGGCTGTACCTTGACGAGTACCAGCGCGCCCTCGGGGATGAATTCCCCTATCATGCAGTCGCCTTCCACTTCCATATAGAAATAATCGCCCATGCGTACATCGACGGCGGGCACGGGGATGTATTCGGTGATGTTCTCCTCGGCGAGCATGGGAAGCCCCGCGTGTACGCGGCCGACAAGCGGCACGCCCACGGCCTCCCGCACCGGCATGAACAGCGCGGAAAGATCGCCCCTTGGCTTGGGGATGGGGTTTGCGTCCCGGCAAAGCATATGATCGGCGCTGACGTCAAAAATATCACATAGCTTAAGAAGCATTTCCGGCGGCAGCGCCACGCGGCCTGTTTCGTATTTACATACCGCGGCCTTTTGTACGCCCAGAAGCGCGCCCAATTCATCCTGCGTCATTTTACGGGCGCGGCGAAGTTCTCTTACGCGATTCATGCTGACCTCCCATTTCGTTTTCACTATCGTATCTGAAACGGATACAAAAAGCAAGAAAAAAGTTTCATTGAGTACCGTTTTTGGTATTGACAGTATCTATTTTAGATATTATAATGCAATACATAAACAAAACGGCAACAAAGTTTTCAAATAAAGATACATAAGATTTCCGAAAAGGATATTAGGAGGCAGCATGAATTACTTTGGTATGTTCTTTTCCTTTATGATCCCCGGCTTGATACTCGGTGCGATGGCGGTAGCCGTATTCGGTGAGAAGAAGCGCGCGTTTGCGCCGAACGCGAAGAAAAGGCGGGATGGCGCGGCGGAGAGCGGAAGAAATAAGCTGTATATTTGCGACCTCGCGGCCGAGCTTCGAGAAGACGCCGCCTGATTTCGTTTTGCGGCGGGTTGCTCACGGCAATAATTTGGAGTATACTGATAAACGAAGAATTATGCTTAAGAGGTAACGTTTCATGCCAAGACAGACGCGCCGCAGGCGACGCAGCGTACAGCCCAGATTTTTCGTTATCCTGTTTTTATTTATCATCGCCGTCGTTATGGGCGCGTTGGTGTTGACCGACGTTTTTGTGCCTGACAAAAGGTCTGAGAAAACGGAAGAAAAGCCGGGCTTGTTGGAAAGTATCTTTGCAAAGGACGAACCAACGCCCACGCCGCGGCCTACGCCCACGCCGTCGCCCACGCCTACGCCGGTGCCGACCTTTAACCCCGCGCCCGTTGAGGGTACGCGGCCGGAGGATTTCGGCTTGGAATGGGCGATGGAGGTGAACGGCCAGACCGTGGAGACCTATCAGGCGGACGCGCCGATCGACTTGCTCGAGGGTGAAGATTATACCGAAGCGGAAGGGATCATTACCTTTCGCGGCAACAATTTTAGGGACGGCGCTTCCTACGGCGTTGTAAAGCTTTCCGAAAAGACGCTGGACGAGGCCGGCGCTTGGACGTTTTCCGTCGGCAGTATGTCAAAGATGTACGGCGAGGGCTCGTGGACGGGCTGCGGTTGGACGGGGCAGCCCTTGATCGTGCGCTGGCCGCAGGAAACCAAGCAGCATATGAATATGTATGACGCGGCCAAAGCGGATCCGGCGCTTGTGGAGGTGATCTACGCCACCATGGACGGCCGCATCTACTTCCTTGATTTGGCGACAGGCCAAAAGACGCGCGATCCGATCGATACGGGCTTCCCCTTCAAGGGCGCGGGCGCTCTGGATCCGCGCGGGTATCCGCTCATGTTTGTGGGCGCGGGCGACGACAGCCCCAGCAAGGGCAGCGCGCGCGCGTTTATCATCAGCCTGATCGACGGCTCGGTGCTCTATGAGTTCGGCGTGGAGGATCCTTTCGCGTGGCGCGCGTGGACGGCGTTTGACAGCTCCGCGCTGGTGGACGCGGAAACGGATACGTTGATTTTCCCGGGTGAAAGCGGCATTCTCTATCTCTTTAAGCTGCATACGCAATATGACAAAGCGGCGGGCACGATATCGGTATCGCCCGAGGTCGTGAAATGGCGTTATCGCGGCGCGAAAACGGATACGACGGGCAAGGACGGCAGCGAGGGCTGGTGGCTTGGCATGGAGGATTCCGCCATCGTTTGGCGCGGACACGCGATCTTTACGGATAACGGCGGCCATATGATCTGCTTGGATCTCAATAATCTTACCCCCGTATGGGTGCAGGATACGCTGGATGATACCAACTGCACGCCCGTATTTGAGCTGGAGGGGACGGAGCATCATCCGTATGTATACACCTCCACCTCTTTCCACGGCGGATGGCGCGCGGCTGCGGACAGAACGGCGCGCATTCCCATATGGAAGGTGGATGCGGTAAACGGCAAGGTGGTATGGGAAAACAACGATTTTGAGTGCGAGACGATATCCGGCGTTTCCGGCGGCGTGCAGGGTACCATGGCGATCGGCAAAAACAAGCTTGCCGATATGATCTTCGTGCCTGTCGCCATGACGGAGGGCTCTAAGGGTAAGCTCGTGGCGCTTAGTAAGGCGGACGGCCATCAGGTGTGGTGCTGCGACTTTTTGGGGTATCCGTGGAGCAGTCCCGTCACTGTTTACGACGCCGCAGGTAACGGCTATATCATCCAATGCAACAAGTCGGGCTATATCCATTTGATAGACGGCATGACCGGTACGATCCTGTTTGAAATGAGTCTCGGTTCCAACATCGAAGCGTCTCCCGCCGTATTTGAAAATACGATCGTCGTGGGTACGCGGGGCGGCCTGATTTACGGGCTGAAGATCAAATGAAGACCGTCAACGGCAATACGGCGGGGATTCGGCGCGTACTGCTGGATGAGATGGCGCAGCTATACGAGCTGCGCCTTACGCCGCAGCAATTCGCGTCTGTTGAGCTTTTGGAGCGGCTGGCGGATTACACCGCGCGCATCGGGCGCGAGGTATCCATTTATATTGCGCGCGACGGCCGCGTCATGGACGTCTCTATTGGCGACAGCGGCAAGGTATCCATGCCCGAAATGCGCTTGGTGCGCAATTTGGACAGGCTCTGCGGCGTACGCTGCATCCATACGCACCCAAACGGCGACGGACGCCTATCCCCTGTAGACGTTGGAACGCTTCGCAGCATGCGGCTGGACTGCATGGCCGCGCTGGGCGTGGGCGAAGCCGGCATGACCTCCTTGTACGCGGGCTTTCTTGGCGAACAGCAGGAAGGCGAGCGCGAGGTTCTTATCTTCGGCCCCTTGCGGCCGCAGAAGCTGCCGCAGACGACGCTCATGCAGGAAATCGCGCTGTCGGATGAGCGGTTTAAATCCTCTACCAAGGAGGTGGAGGAGGCGCGTCCCGAGAGGGCGATACTTGTCGGCATTGAAAATACCGAAGGATACGATACCATCGAGGAGCTTGCCGAGCTTGCCCGCACGGCGGGCGCGGAGGTGGTGGGGCGCGAGACCCAGAAGCGCCGTGACATCGATAACGCCACCTATATAGGCAGCGGCAAGGCGGAG
>JAQVRG010000104.1 GCA_028701165.1 Eubacteriales bacterium
CCATTGTATAGTCAGCCTTTCAAGTTACTACTACTGATTATACCACACATCTGTCAAATATGCAAATTATGCAATTCATCTCGCCGCCTATAGAGGCGGGAGAATTCTTGCTACGTTAAGTTAAAAAACTCGTCGCCATAGCCGCGGATTTGCATTTCCGTTCCGCTTGCGTCCGTGACCGTCACGGGCTGGGAATAGGCGGGGCGCGCCAGCGCCGTCGCGGGCGCAAGCAGCGCGGACGCGGCGAACAACGCCGCAAGAAGAAGGGAAAGCAGGGTGCGGGACGGGTATGCGCGCATGATGTTCCTCCCAATAATGAATATTTTGTAAATTACTGTAAGTATAACAGAGCCGCGCGCGAATCGCAATGAGAAGCGGCGGCTCGCGCAATGCGCTTGACGCTTCTGCCTGTACGTGCTATAATACGTATCACCAGAGCGAGTGTCTTTCTTGCATGAAATGAACGGGAGCGCGAAAACGTTTTGAAAAGCTATTCTTCAAAGGACATAATAAGCTTATTGGAGGCGGATGGTTGGTATCCGGTGCGCGTGAGAGGCGATCACCATCATTTTAAGCATCCCGCAAAGCCGGGCGTGGTCACGGTTCCGCACCCGCTGAAGGATATTCCGATGAAAACGGCCATAAGCATAGCGAAGCAGGCCGGTATAACACTGACATGACGCCTTTGGGCACGATGGAAAAGGAGAAAAAGCAGATGCAAAAACAAGATATATATGTGTATCCCGCCATCTTTGATTATGCAAAGGACGGTATCAGCGTATCATTTCCCGATCTGCCCGGCTGCTTTACGTGCGCAAGCACGGACGCGGAAGCGCTGCGGATGGCAAAGGACGCATTGAGCGGGCATATGTGAACGCTGGAGGATTTTGAGGAAACGATTCCTACGCCTACGCAGCTGCTTGACGTTGCGCTGGAAAGCAACCAGCGCGCGGTATTGGTGGAGGTCTATATGCCTTTTGTGCGCGACGCCGTAAACAATCAGTCCGTTAAAAAGACGCTGACGATTCCGGCATGGCTGAACGAAGCCGCCGAAAAGGAGGGCGTAAACTTTAGCCAGCTGCTGCAAGCGTCGCTCAAACAGGCCTTACGGCCGCTGCATTAGCGTTTTACAGTGAGAAAAACACCGCCGCACGGTTTCCGTGCGGCGGATTTGATGATTGACGATGTCGAATGACCATTGCTGAAAGTTAAACCCTTACCTCCACCGTATACGTCTGCTTTCCCGGCTGTACGGGCACGGTCAGACCTTCGACGCGCATGCCGTCCACGGTCATTTCGGGGGACGCGAGCCCCTCGTTTTTCACGGTGATGTGGTACACGGCGTTTCGGAAGAAGCGCGTCGCCGTGTAGCCTGTGATGGACTTGGGAAGGCAGGGGGAGACGCGCAGGCCGTCAAAATCGGGATAGAGGCCGAGAACGCCTTGGGTGATGGCGACAAACGTCCACGCGGCTGTGCCGGTGAGGAAGCTGTTCTTCGCTTCGCCGTAGTTGGCCGCGTCGCGCCCGGCGATGGTTTGGCTGTACACATACGGCTCGGTGCGGTGGATTTCGCTCTGCTCCTCAAGATACGCGGGGCAGTTGCGGCGGTAGATGTCAAACGCGTTCTCCCCGTCGCCCTCCGCGGCGTAGGCCATGACGATCCATGTGTTGTTGTGGCAGAAGACGGAGCCGTTTTCCTTGTATCCCGGCGGATAGCTCGTGATCTCGCCAAGCTCCGTGCGATAAACCGTATAGCAGGGGTGCAAAAGCTCCACGCCAAAGTCGTTCACCAAATGCTTGCGGACGGAATCGAGCGCCTTTTTACCCATGCCCGCCTTGGCGCCTATGCGCGCCATGGTGCAAAGCCCCTGCGGCTCAATGAATATCTGCCCCTCGGTGCATTCCTTGCTGCCCACCTTGTTTTCAAACGCGTCGTAGGCGCGAAGGAACCATTCGCCATCCCAGCCCGCCGTCATGACGGTTTGCTCCATCGCGTCGGTTTCGCGCTCCACCGCGTCGGCTTCCGCCGGATCGCCGTAGCGGCGGCAAATCTCCGCGTACTCCCGACCATACTTTACGAGCATGCCCGCGATAAACACACTTTCCGCCTTGCCGCTTTCAAAGTTGGAGCAGGTTTGGAAGCTTTCGCCCGGCGTTTCGGAAAAGCAGTTGAGGTTTAAACAGTCGTTCCAGTCCGCGCGCCCGATCAGCGGCAGCCCGTGCGGGCCTTTATGCTCCACGGCGTAGCCCACGCACCGGCGCAGATGCTCAAACAAGGGCTTTTCGCTGCCCTCGACGTTGTTGAACGGAACGGGCTCGTCTAGGATCGTCGCGTCGCCCGTCTCGCGAATATAGGCGGAGGTGCAGGCAACGAGCCATAGCGGGTCGTCGTTGAAGCCCGCGCCCGCGTCCGCGTTGCCGCGCTTGGTGAGCGGCTGGTATTGATGATAGGTGCTGCCATCCTCAAACTGGATGGAAGCAATGTCGAGTATGCGCTCGCGCGCGCGCTCGGGGATCAGGTGCATGAAGCCCAAAAGATCCTGACAGCTATCGCGGAAGCCCATGCCGCGGCCTGTGCCGGATTCATAGTAGCTCGCGCTGCGCGACATGTTGAAGGTGACCATGCATTGATACTGGTTCCAAATGTTCACCATGCGATCCACCTTTTCATCGTTGGATTTCACGATGAAGCGGGAGAGGAGCGCGTCCCAATAGGCGTCAAGCGCGGCCTTGGCGTCTTTCACCTGCGCCATGGCGGAGAACCTTT
Source organism: Eubacteriales bacterium (assembly GCA_028701165.1). GTDB lineage: Bacteria > Bacillota > Clostridia > Christensenellales > CAG-138 > JAQVRG01. Next base: position 2,768 of record JAQVRG010000104.1, read on the forward strand.
CGATCATCGCGCACGCGCGGGCTTTGTTGATGACGTTGGGGGAAGTGAACTTCTCCTCCTGCGGGTTTTCGATGTAGCCTAATACAAATATGAAGCTCTTCTCTTCGCCCGGTCGAAGGGAAACGTCGATGCGGTGGCTTGCGATGGGCGCCCAGCCGGACGCTACGCTGTTTTTGCTCACGCCCGCAAGCACCGTTTCCGGCGCGCTCCAGTCGCCAAACGCCCCCAAAAAGCTCTCCCTGTCCGTGTCAAACCCGTCGATGGGCGCGTTGACGTGTAAAAACGCGTAATGATTGCGCCGCTCGCGGTACTCGGTCTTGTGATAGATGGTGCTGTTGTCAATCTCCACCTCGCCGATGTTGAAATTGCGCTGGAAGTTGGTGGAATCGTCCACGGCGTTCCACAAACACCACTCGAATGCGCTGTAGAGCTGTAGGAACTTATCCGATTTCGTATCGTTTTTGAGCGTCAGCGCGTTGATCTCGCAGTTCTCGCCCAAAGGCACAAAGCAAAGCAAATCGGCAGAAACGCCCGCTTTTTTGCTTTCGAAAACGCTATAGCCCATGCCGTGACGGCAAACATACGCGTCCAAAGACGTTTTCGTAGGCATAAAACCGGGATTCCACACGGTATCGCCGTCTTTAATATAGTAATAACGCCCGCCCGCGTCCGTCGGCACGTTGTTGTAGCGGTAGCGCGTGATGCGCCGAAGCTTGGCGTCCCGGTAGAAATCATAGCCGCCGCAGGTGTTGGAGATCAGGCCGTAAAAGCCGTCGTTGCCCAAATAGTTGATCCATGGCAGCGGCGTCTTCGGGGTGGTAATCACATATTCCTTTGCCGAATCGTCAAAATAGCCAAATTTCATGATGCTTCTCCTTGAAAAGTGATGAAAAAAGCGGAAAATTGTTTCCTTAATCGATTTCGTGACATGGACATCATACTAGATTTGGCTGCACAATGCAATTACTATTTTGTAAAGCAGTGAACTTTTTTATAGGTCTCAAAAATAATTTCATTTATTTTTATAGAAAAACCGTGCCTTCGGGCACGAAAATTTTCGTAAATTTGGGGTTGACTTCCCGCAGAAGGCTCGCTATAATGAAAACACGAAAACGATTAAGTTATGTTTCATCAAAAAGCCGCCGTTTCAGTCCTTTCGCGGCTATCCCGAACCCCAACGTTCATCTGCGAGGTAAAGCAAACTCATGATAACACAGAAGGATACTTCCATAGCCTGCGGCGTTTCACTCGCTACGGTGAGCAAGGCGCTAAGCGGCCAAACGGATATCGGCGAGGATACCGCGCAGCATATCCGCGATACGGCGAAGGCCATGGGATACCTTCCCAACGCGGCGGCAAGAGCGCTGAAAACCAACCGTTCGCACAACATAGGCGTACTCTTCGAGGATAAAACCAGCAGCGGCCTTCGCCACGAATATTTTTCTGAAATACTCCAGTGCATCAAGACGGAGGCGGAGCGGCTGGGGTACGACATCACCTTTATCAGCAGGAACCTTGGCAACATGTCCATGACCTATTACGAGCACGCCAAGTACCGCAACTGCGACGGCGTCGTGATCGCTTCCGTGGACTTTCGGCATCCGGACGTGATACAGCTGGTGGAGAGCAATCTTCCCACGGTCACGCTCGACTATGTGTTTGACAGCCGCACCGCGATCATGTCGGACAATATTTCGGGCATGATCGAGATCGTGGAGTATGTATATAAGAAGGGTCACCGCAAGATCGCCTTTATCCACGGCGAGGATACCTCGGTTACGCAAAAGCGCTTGGCGAGTTTTCGCAGCACCTGCGCGCGGCTGGGCGTCAACGTGCCGGACGAATATGTAAAGAGCGCGATTTTCCACGATCCCCGTTCCAGCGGTTTGGCGACGCGCGAGCTGCTCGCGCTCAACGACCGCCCCACCTGCATACTCTACCCCGACGATTTTTCCTTCATCGGCGGCATGAACGAGATCGAGCAGCAGGGGCTTTCCATCCCGAACGATATTAGCGCCGTGGGCTATGACGGGATTTTGCTTTCCCAAGTGCTCCGCCCGCGCCTTGCGACCTATAGGCAGGACGCCGTCACGATGGGCGTGAAGGCGGCGGAAAGCATCGTGGACATCATCGAACACCCCTTGACGAGCCTGCCCGTGCAGATCATGGTGCCCGGCCAGCTTTGGGAAGGCGAGACCGTCAAACAGCTTTGATTTCAATTTGGAGGGGGAGACCCTTCCAGAAATAAAATAAAATGCATGCGTTATGCTTGCAAATTTAAACGGAGGAAGAAAACATCATGAAGAAACTCATCGCATTGTTTCTCACCGTAGCTATGTTGCTGTCGATGGCTGCTTGCGCAGCGCCGGCTCCCGCAGCACCCGCCGCCGAGCCCGCAGCGCCCGCTGCCGAGCCCGCCGCAGCCGCTGAGCCCGCTCCCGCCGCGGAGCCCGCCGCAGCCGAAGACGTCGTCGTGAACGTCTATGCGTTCACCGACGAGGTTCCCAACATGATAAAGCGCTACATCGAGCTCCATCCCGATTGCGGCTTCACGGTCAAGGAAACCATCATCGCGACCACCGACGGTCTGTATCAGCCGGCTCTTGACCAGGCTCTTGCAGGCGGCGGCGCTGACGCCCCCGACATCTACTGCGCAGAGGCTGCGTTCGTTCGGAAGTATTGCCAAGGCGACGCTTGCGGTTATGCCGCCGCTTACGAAGACCTCGGCATCGATGTAGCCGCCGCCACCAAGGCTGCTGACATCGCCCAGTATACCATCGACATCGGCACCCGTCCCGCTGACAACAAGCTGGTCGGCTTGGGCTATCAGGCCACCGGTGGTGCGTTCATCTATCGTCGTTCCATCGCCAAGGACGTTTGGGGCACCGATGATCCCGCCGTTATCTCCACCAAGGTTGGCCCCGGCTGGGATACCTTCTATCAGGCTGCCGCCGATCTGAAGGCCAAGGGCTACGCCATTGTTTCCGGCGACGGTGACATTTGGCACGCGGTTGAAAACAGCTCCGAAAAGGGCTGGGTTGTAGACGGCAAGCTCTACATCGATCCCAATCGTGAAGCGTTCCTGGATCTTTCCAAGCAGCTCATGGACAACGGCTATCACAATGACACGCAGGACTGGACCGACGCTTGGTATGCCGACATGGCCGGCGTTGGCGAGAAGCCCGTATTCGGTTTCTTCGGTCCCGCTTGGT
>JAQVRG010000003.1 GCA_028701165.1 Eubacteriales bacterium
CTTCCGATCTGCTTGGCGGGCGGGCGTGGAGCGTTGTCGTTCTTTGGTCTTTATGGCTGGTTTGGTCGCTTGGGCTTTCGGCCGATTTGGTCGAATACAACCGCATCAGTCAATTCATCAAGCTCATCGTCAACGCGGCGATACTGTTGATCTTGATCGACGTGCTGCTGGCGCCCGGCTGGGCGATCACCGTAGTTCCCATCGTTTGCTTTGGCGGGCTTGCGGTTGCCGGCGTTTTGTTCTTCACGGATTTGGATAAGCAAAAACAAAACGTTATGCCCATGCTTGTCCTAAGCGCCCTATCTTTCATGATCGCCGCCGTATGGCTGCTGTTTTGGCGACAAACCAGCGGCTGGTCTCTTGTCGTCATGGGAGCGCTGTCGCTTGCGCTGCTGATCGCGTGCTTTATCGTGCTGGGTTTTGGCCTGTTGCGCGAGTGTAAGAAGCGTTTTCACATAAAGTAGTTTGGTTTGTCCTGTGTTGCCTATATCAAATTGGTTTGGCGAGCGTTGGTTTTCGCCGAGGAATATGCAAAACATCTCATAAAGGAGAGTCTATGAAAATCACAAAGGAAATGATACATCCGGAGCTTCGCACCACAGGTACGCTTTTACGCACCTTTTGGCCGGAATATTCTGTGCAGAAATTTGCATACTGCAATAAATTCATGGATTCCTTCTTCAAAGGCCATGCTTTCACAAAAGAAATCGAATACCAGCAGCTCTATACGCAGCGTCCCGATGGCACGCCGCTTCGTTTGTGCGTATATGCGCCCAAAGCGCGCCGCGCCGATGTGCCCGGTCTGGTTTGGTTTCATGGCGGCGGCTATGCCATCGGCGTACCGGAGCAGGATTACATCTTTGTCGAACGCTTTGTGCTCGCTTCCGGCTGCATCGTTGTCATGCCGGATTACCGTCGTTCCATGGAAGCGCCTTATCCCGCGGCGCTGGACGATTGCTATCAGGCGTTGCTTTGGCTTAAGGAAAACAGCGTCGTATACGGCGTGCGCCCGGATCAGCTCTTTGTTGGCGGCGACAGCGCAGGCGGCGGTCTTTCCGCAGCCGTAAGCCTGCTGGCGCGCGATCGGGGCGACGTCTCCATAGCCTTTCAAATGCCGCTTTATCCCATGCTGGACGACCGAATGATCACCGCCTCCTCGCAAGACAACGACGCGCCCATATGGAACACCGTATCCAACATCGCTGCGTGGCGGCAGTATTTAGGCGACGATTACGGAACGGACAACGTATCGAAATATGCCGCACCCAGCCGCGAGACGGACTACAGCGGCCTGCCGCCTACCATAACCTTCGTTGGCAGTATTGAGCCGTTCCGCGACGAAACCATCCAATATGTGGATCATTTGAAAACCGCTGGCGTTCCCGTTACCTTCAAGTTGTTTGAAGGGTGTTTCCACGGCTTTGACATCGCCTGTCCCGATACCTTGGTAGGAAAACAAGCGGCCGCTTTTCTGATGGACGGCTTTATGCACGCCGTAGCGCACTACACGAAGCAACAGCCTTGATTTCTTAATAAGCATTGGCACATTCCTATATCCTGTTGTATAATAATGTAAGTTTATTATACATGGGGCTATATGGTTACGACACTAACGCGAAACAAAATACGCAGTTATTTACGGGCGGCTTTATTGCTCGCCGCTTTATTTATCCTTCTGTTCAACGCCCCCTTCCTGCGTGAAAATCCCTTCTTCCTCCATTGCGCGTGGGAATCCCCCTCCTATGTTTCCGCCTCCGGAGCGGGGCATGTGATCGTTGTGGATCAAAGCAAAACGCGCGTACGGATCTCGGACGCGCAGTATCGCGTTGCCGCGACGATCTATGGCGGCGATATCGCGGAGGAAAGCTTTTATTATGCCGAATATACCGCTACAGACGGCGAGAGCGTCTATATCGCGGACGTAACGCACCGCGACAACAGCTCGCGCGTTGCGCGTGAGCGCGTGCTGCGTTTTTCCATGACCGGCAAATACCTTGAAACGCTTTGGGACGTATCCTATCCGGAAGGCTCCATGCCCTTGCAGCTTGGTACGATCAGGGGCTTGTCCGCAAGCCATGGCACGGTATATTTTCTGCGTCGGGAAGCCGATACCAGCCTTACGCTCTATTCCAGTATCGGCGGTGTACACAGCATACGCACTATCGGCGCGCAGGGAGAGGTCGTCGCCTACGCGTCGTATGCTCCCGCAACCGACAGCGTCGCCTTCAGCACGATGCAAAGCGGCTTATTCTACAGCCGCGGCGACGTTACGACGCGTTTAGCGTACGGCGACGGCGTAAATGTCCTCACGGGCGTGGCCGTCGGCAACAGCGGCGTATTTGTATGCGATCTTCTGAACGAAAGCATTGTTTCGATCACGGACGGCGACGCGTCAGCGGTTTTTCCGGGTAACATCCATTTTGTTTCGGCATGCGGCGACAAGCTCGCTTTTACCGATAATCAATCCGTATATATAACGACGCGCAACGGCGCGCCGCTGTTTGCGGATACGCGGATGCCGCTTGCGCCGCTTTACTATATACGCGTGCTTCTCGTTTGGCTATCCGCAGCCTGCCTGCTCGCCGCCGGATTATGGCTGCTCTATTACTGCTTGCGCATCGCGTATCGGAACAAAAGAACCACGGCAGGCGGTGCGCTGGCTATCGGGGTATCCATCCTGCTCACGGCGGCGCTTATCGGCGCTTATATGATCTCATTTTATCAGAATAAGCTTCGTGCGGCCGCAAGCGGCGATCTGCGCCGCTCCGCGTCCTTTCTGTCCGAAACGTCCGGCGAAACATTTGGCGACCCGTTTTCCCGCCTTAACGCGCTGAACGATTATGATAACGCGGATTACAGGCAAGTGCGGGCGTATTTGGATTCCTTCTGCGAGCAAGGGTATCGCAACGGGCTCAACATGTACTATATCCTGCTGAAATTCGATGCGGCGCAAAATACAATTTGGGGCGTCATGGATTACGAAAATACCAACGGCGTCGTCTATCCCTATATGCCATATACCGGCTCCGGTTATGACGCCGTCGCGGAAAGCGGCGACGCATTGTTAGTGGAAAGCGAATCGGACGCGTTCGGTACTTGGACGTATGTAGTCGTACCGGTTTACGACAGCGCCGGACAAACGGCGGGACTTTTGGAGATCGGCGCAAACCGCCACAGTGAACTGCTCTCCGAGAAAAAAATGATCAACAACGTCATTACCGCCACCCTCGCCGCCGTAATCATGATGCTGCTTCTTTTAAACGAAGCGGCGGATTACAGACGCAACCTCGCGCTTCGCGCAAAATGTGCGGCGCGCCATGAAACCAGCGCCGCTTTGGGCTTCCTTCGCTGCATTATGTTCCTCGTTTTTCTAGGCGACAATTTGGACGCCTCCTTCATTCCCCAGCTTTCCTCCCGCTTATTCGTAGCCTCCGGCATGCGCATGGACGTTAATGTTGCGGCGGCGCTGCCTATGAGCGCGCAGCTCCTTTCCATTGCGACTGCCGCCGTAGCCGGCGGCGCGCTGCTTGATCGAAAAGGCATCAAGGCGATTATGACAACAGGCGCTCTCGTTCGCGTATTGGGCGCCGCGTTATCCGTGGTCGCCGTAAGCACGGAAAGCTTTCTCCTCTTTACAGCCGCAAAACTCATAGGCGGGCTTGGCACAGGCGCTATGATCGTAAGCTGTAACGCGCTGCCTTCCTGCACAGCAGAGGAAAGCGAGCAGGAATCGTTATTTGCCGGTCTCAACATAGGCAGCATGGCCGGCGTAGTGCTGGGCGCATCCCTTGGCGGCTATGCCGCGCAATACCTAGGCTATGTTGCCGGTTATATCTGCGCAGCAGGATTGATGCTTCTATGCTTGGCGGCTACGCTTTCCTACATTGAAAAAAGCTGGCGCCCCGCTACCCAGCAGAAGGATGCGCCGCATACGCTTCGCGGCGTTGCGGCTGCTTTGAAAAAACCGCCTATTTTCGGTTTCTTTGCGTTCATCTTGATTCCGTTTATGGTGATGCTCTATTTTAAGGATTATGTTTTTCCTCTCTTCGGCGCGTCTATCGGTCATGATGAATCGGATATCGGCAATATACTGCTTCTTGGCGGCGTGATCGCAATCTTTTTGGGCGGTGTGCTGCCGCAGCGCATTTTCCGCCGCATCGGCGTTCGTAAGGCCATGATGCTTGCAAGCTTTCTTACGGTTTGCGCGCTGCTTTTGTTTACACTGCGCGAAAGCTACCTCGCAGCCGCTTGTTCCGTCTGCTTGATGGGGCTTGCTTCCAGCTTTGGCATGACGGCGCAAGGGGTTTACATTTCGCAAGCCGCGCGGCGCGAGGGCATCGGCGTGGGCGTCGCCATGGGCATGTACAGCCTTACAGACAACTTCGGACAAGCCTGCGGGCCGCTCGTTCTTGGCGCTATGCTGCATTGGGGCTATGGAAAAGCGATGGGCATAGCCGCCGTAGCCTGCGCTATTCTTTTAGGGCTGTTTACACTGCTTACGGGAAAAGAATCCAAGGATAAAAACACGGAATACAGAGAGGACTCCATAAATGAAAACTGATTTTACCGACAAAATCCTTCCTATGTGCATGGAAGATTTGGATGAGCTGGTACGCCTCCATGACATCTATCTCAACTATGGCGAAGGGATACGGCCGCATTTTGAAAAAGCCTTGCAGGATCCCGCTTCCGTAGCGCTCAAATGCGTAATCGATGGGAGGATCGCCGGTATTGCCGTGTATATCAAGGGCGTCTTTCTTTCCGGCGGGCATGCGGATATCTGCCAAAGGATACAGCTTGCCGCCGGCGACGCGCTAATTTATACAGGAGACGCGCTGCTGGTTCTGCCGGAATACCGTAGGCAAGGCATGGACGAGGCAATGGTCGATATCGCCAAGGAAAGGATTCGCGCCCTAGGCGGCAGCTACGCGTTGCACGAGCTATGGGTACATCCGGACGGTCGAACGCCCGCGCGGCGCACCCCCGGTTTCTATGACAGCTGCATCGACATGGGCGAATTCAAAAATTTCTATTATGATTTCGACCATTTCGGCTACTACTGCCCGATCTGTAAAGGAAAATGCGTCTGCTCCGCGCACATCTATCTATGTTATTTGGGAAAGGACGAACACGATGAAAACACGCAGGCTTGACATACGAAGAAAATTGGTATTTGCCTTTCTCGCCTTGGCCGTCCTTCTCTCCGCATGCGCCGGGTGCCTGACATACTACCTTACTTTTCAGGAAAATTTAGAGCAATATGGGACGGCGGCAAAAAACGCGGCGGCGCTTGCGGCCATCGAGGTCGATCCGGCGTCCATCTCGCGTTATCTTGAAAACGGCAAGGACGATTCCTATTACAGGACGGAGACACAGCTTGCCAAGATCAGAAAGACGCTTGATCTGCGTTTTCTATATGTCTTTGTGCCTTCGCTCACCACGCCTGACGCAATCAATGTGTTCGATATCATGCCTTCCGCCGCGGAAGCGGATATGACCTACAGCCTCGGCGAGCACATGGGCGTGGACGAGGTGCTTGCGACCACGCAGGAGGTGCTGCGCACGGGCGCTTCCACAGCCGCAACCGAGATCACAAACGGCGATTTCGGGTATCTGCTTTCCGCTTATGTACCCGTATTGGACGCGCAGGGCAAGGCGCACGCCGTTGTGGGCGTGGACATCGATATGAACAAGGTCGTATCCAGCATCCGCCTCCAAACGGCGCAGGTTGCAGGCGCTACAGCCGCCGTGATCCTGCTCTTCCTCGCCTTCTTCCTTATCATCATGGATCGCCGCATGGTGAGGCCGATCAAGCTTTTATCGGCGGATATGGCTTCTTTTGACAAAAACGCGGCGGAATTGGAGATACGGCGCAGCGATATCCAAACGGGCGACGAAATCGAGCTTATGGCGGATGCCTTCAATCAAATGACCGAGGACATCAAACAATACATCCAAAATATCAAACTTGTAACAGCCGAAAAGGAGCGTATCGCAGCCGAGCTTGGCGTCGCCAAGCAGATTCAGGCAAGCATGCTGCCAAGCATATTCACCTTTGTTCCCAAGCGGGAGGAATTTATGATTTTCGCCACCATGGAGCCCGCCAAAGAGGTCGGCGGCGATTTCTATGATTTCTATGTCGTAAACGGCACGCACCTCGTCTTTGTCATTGCGGACGTTTCCGGCAAGGGCGTACCGGCTGCGCTGTTTATGGTTATCGCCAAAACGCTGATCAAAAACTATGCCCTGCAAGGACGTACGCCGGCGGACGTATTGACAAACGTCAACAACCAGCTTTGCGAAAGCAACGACGCGGGCATGTTCGTAACGGTGTTCATGGGTATGATCGAGCTTTCTACCGGAAAGCTCACCTTTGCAAACGCCGGTCACAACCAGCCGCTTCTTTTGCATGACGATCAATATCATTGGTTCGACGAAAAGCCGAATTTCGTGCTTGCCGGTATGGAGAATATGCGCTATAAAAATTACGAGCGTCAGCTTATGCCAAACGACCGGCTGTATCTTTACACCGACGGCGTAACGGAGGCGCTCAACCCCGCGATGGAGCTTTATTCAGACCCGCGCCTGCTGCGTACGCTGAACGATACGACAGCAAAACGGCAGGATATCCACGCCTTGCTTGCAACGATACGGGAAAGCATCCGCGTCTATGCAGACGGCGCTGAGCAGGCGGACGACATCACCATGATGGCGATCGATTGGATTGCTCCGACAACGCAAGAATAAGAAAAGCAAAAACGCGGCGTTCCGTTATTCCAGCACGGCTTCCGCTCCATAGCGCGCAACAAGCCAGCCTTGGATATGCTGCGCAAAGCACTCCACAAAAGGATTGTGCCTGCTCGCGTTGGAGATTGCAAGGCCGATGGTGCGCGCTGCGCCGTTTTCAAGCGGCATCACGCAAACCTTTTCCGTATGTCCCTGCAAGAGCAGTTCAGGCATAATGCTGATCCCTAAGCCTTGCTCCACCATGGCAATGATCGCATAATCATCCTTGGTCGTAAACTTGATATTCGCCTGCACGCCCGCAAGCTCCAAAGCGTAGCGGGCGTCATGGTCGCTGGCTTCCAAAAGGCTGATGAAGGGCTCCTTGGCAATCTCCCGCATGGGAAAGCAGGAAAGCTGGGAAAGCGGATGGTTGCTTGGCAGCACCGCGAGCAGCCGATCCTTCACAAGAGGCTGAAATCTACAGTTGGGGAGATCCGACGGCAGCGTTACAAACCCAAGATCGATCCGCTCCTGCAAAAACGCTTCGGTAACGTCATGGTAGTCGCCGTTGATCAATCCAAACTGTACATTCGGGTACTCCTTCTCAAATTCTTTGATCATGCCCGGCAGCCAATGCACGGCGACGCTTGTGAACGCGCCAACACGGACAAGGCCGCGTTTGGGATTGCGGATCGTTTCCGCCTGCTGGTTCAGTTCGTCCAAACCCTCCTGAATACGGCAGATTGCCGGGTATACTTGCTTCCCCTCCGGTGTGAGCGCCACGCGCTTGCGGCTTCTTTCCAGCAAAACGAAACCAAGCTCCTCCTCCAAGGCGCTGATCGCATGGCTGACCCCGGATTGCGTGCAGCCCATGGCCTGCGCCGCGCGCGTCAGGCTTCCATATTCCACCACCTTAATCAATAAAGCGTATTTGGATACGCGCATAGCTTCTTCTCCTCCGCTTACGACTGCTACATGAAAAACGCTCATGTTTTTTCGGCCATATTATAATCCAAACCGTTATGCCGTACAATCGAAAATCTTCGTAAGATTTATCTTGTAATATACAACATAATCTATTATAATACACACGCATGAAAAATTAAATAGTCTCATGATTAATATGAGAATTTTTCATGTATTTTTATGGAAATGGAGTAACACTATGGATTCCAACACACTTCAAATTTTGATCGCCATGGTCATTTACATGAGTGCGGTCATCGTCATCGGCGTCGTTTTCTCGCGGCGCGCCAATGCAAGCTCAGAAAATTACTTTTTAGGCGGCCGCAGCCTTGGGCCTTGGACCACCGCCATGAGCGCGGAAGCCTCGGATATGAGCGGTTGGCTTTTGATGGGACTGCCCGGCGTAGCTTACTGGTGCGGTTTAGCCGACGCAGCGTGGACGGCGATCGGTCTTGCCGTGGGCACGTATTTGAATTGGCTTATCGTTTCCAAGCGCCTGCGTCGTTACAGCGTACGCGTAAAGGCCATCACGCTGCCCGAATTTTTTTCCAATCGCTTTCATGAGGATAAGAAGGTCATCATGACCATTGCGGCCTTCTTCATTCTTATCTTCTTTACCGTGTATGCGTCAAGCTGCCTCGTTACCTGCGGCAAGCTCTTCTCCACGCTCTTTGGCGCGCCTTACGTTACCATGATGGTACTGGGCACCGTGTTCGTTCTCATTTACACGCTTCTTGGCGGCTTCCTTGCTGAAAGCGCTTCGGATTTCATGCAGGCGATCGTCATGATCATTGCACTCTCCGTCATCGTGATCGTCAGCACCGGCGCGGCAGGCGGCCTTTCCGCCGTCATGGACAACGCTAAGAGCATCCCAGGCTTCTTTGAATTCTTCGGTATTGCAAGTCCCACGCTGGAAAACGGCGTGCAGGCCGTTGCCAACGGACAGCCGCAGTTCGGTGCGGCCGGCAGCTATGGTCTTTTGACCATCCTGTCCACGTTGGCATGGGGGCTCGGTTACTTTGGCATGCCGCAGGTTCTCCTGCGCTTCATGGCCATCCGTTCCGAAGGTGAACTGACGCGCTCCCGCCGCATCGCAACGGTTTGGGTCGTTATCTCGCTTGCCGTTGCCACCTTTATCGGCATCGTAGGCCGCGCGCTCTACCCCACGGCGCTCGCAACCGCGTCCGAAGCGGAAAACGTGTTTATCCTGCTTTCCACCAGCCTTCTGCCTTCCTTGCTGGCAGGCTTTGTTATGGCAGGCATACTGGCCGCCACCATCAGCTCGTCTGACTCCTATTTGCTGATCGCGGCCTCCGCATTCGCTAAAAACATCTATCAAGGCCTTTTCAAAAAAGACGCGGATGATAAGAAGGTCATGACGATCTCCCGCATCACGCTGGTCGTGATCGCGGTCTTAGCCATGCTCATCGCCATGGATAAGGACAGCGTCATCTTTACCATCGTATCCTTCGCTTGGGCCGGCTTTGGCGCGACCTTCGGTCCGTTGATGCTCTTTAGCCTGTTCTGGAAGCGCACTAGCCGCGCCGGCGCGATCGCCGGTATGGTCAGCGGCGGTTCAATGGTGTTTTTCTGGAAGCTCGTTATTCGTCCCTTAGGCGGCGCTTTCAACATCTATGAGCTGTTGCCCGCGTTCATCTTCTCCTGTCTGTGCATCGTCGTGGTGTCGCTGCTTACCGCGCCGCCCTCGCAGGAGGTCGAAGCGGACTTTGACATCGTTAAAGACGGCAAACTTGCGTAACGCACGTCATTCCCGTTATATGCAGAAAGCGCCGATAATCGGCGCTTTCTTTCGTTGTTCTACACTATTCTGCTTCTGTGCGATGCTTTTTTACCGCTGCTTCAATCTCCGAAAAGGGCTTCCCCGTTTCCCGCGCCACGCGCGCTATATCCTCATATTCGGGCTTTTCCCGGCTAACGCCGTATCCGTTTGCCATTTTGACATGGACATCGCCGTATTCCGTTTCTACGATATGGGTTTCTCTTTGCAACGTATAGCGTGCGCACGCGCGCGCGCGCACGCCCAGCGTTGTGGTGTGCATAAACAGCAGCCGCAGCATTTCCTCGCGCTGCTGCTCGCGGCAAAGGCAGGTCAAAAGCACGCCCGGCCTGTTCTTCTTCATGCCGATAGGCGTCGTAAACACATCCAGCGCGCCGCCCTCCAGCAGGCGCTCTTGCGCATAGCCCAGCGCTTCGGGCGTCATATCGTCCAAATTGCAGCACAGCTCAATGGCTGCATCGTTGTCCGTATCCTTCGCGCCCCACATCGCGCGCAGACAGTTTGCCGCTTCAAAATCCTTCGTACCCATACCGTAGCCTACTTTTTCAACGCGCATAACCGGCATAGCGCCAAAGGAATTTACGAAATGCTTGAGCAGCGCAGCACCCGTCGGCGTACAAAGCTCGCCTTCTATACATCCGCTGTAAATCGGCACATCGCGCAGCAACAACGCCGTGGCGGGCGCGGGAACAGGCAAAATGCCATGCGCACAGCGAACCTGACCAAAACCCACATGTACGGGCGAACACATGACCACATCGGGAGAAAGCATATCCATCAAAACGCAAACGCCCACGATGTCCGCCATAGCGTCAAGCGTACCCAACTCGTGAAAATGAATCTGCTCTACGGGCTTGCCGTGCACAGCGCTTTCCGCTTCCGCAAGCAGCTTATAAACAGCGAGCGCGTCCGCGCGAACCTTTTCCGGTAAGGCCAGATGGGAAAGCGTGTGCGCCGCATCCTGCACGCCCAAGTGCGTATGCGCCTCATGTGTATGCGTATGCTCTGCATGCGCCGCATGCGTATGCGCGCCGCAGGTTTCCTCTCTCCCATCCACAAGCACGGAAATGTGCGTGCCGCGAATGCCGCACTTCTCCGCGACGATCTGCGTCAAACGCACGCCCGGAATTCCGAGTGCGTTCATCTTATCGAGAAATGCCTGCTTGTCGGGAAGCAATTCCAAAAGCGCCGCCATAAGCATATCGCCCGCAGCGCCCATATTGCACGCAAGATACAGTATTTTCATTCTATTTCCTTCCCATATGATTGATTAGACTTGCCTGGTAACCGGCGCCAAAGCCGTTATCAATGTTTACGACGCTTACGCCGCTCGCACAGGAGTTCAGCATGGCCAAAAGCGCCGTTACGCCCCCGAAGGATGCGCCATATCCAACGCTTGTCGGCACAGCGATCACCGGACAATCCGCAAGCCCGCCGATCACGCTTGCGAGCGCGCCCTCCATACCGGCTACGGCAATCACAACACTCGCCGTCATGATATCGTCAACGTGCGCTAACAGCCGGTGCAGACCCGCAACGCCCACATCGTAAAGCCGCGTAACCTCGTTCCCCAGCGTTTCCGCCGTTAAAGCCGCCTCCTCCGCAACGGACATATCACTTGTGCCACCCGTTGCGATTACGATCTTTCCCAATCCGTCGGGCTTGGGTATAGACCCGACGATACCCACACGGCCCATCTCATGATACCGCATGGGCAGCGTTTGTTGCAGCTTTAGCGCCGCTTCGGGCAAAAGGCGTGTTATTAGTATGGTTTTTTCGCCTTCTCGCAGCATCGCTTCGGCAATACCGGTTATCTGTTCGGGCGTTTTCCCCGCGCCGAATATGACCTCGGCGATCCCTTGCCGTAAAGCGCGATGGTGATCGACCTTGGCAAAGCCGAGATCTTCAAAGGGTTCTACCTTCATTTCCAGCACCGCATCCTCAGCCGAAACGGCGCCGTTTGCCACCGCCTGCAGCAGCTTACGAAGCTCTTGTTGGTTCAATCCGTCTTCCTCCCTGCCATATCCAGTAATACGGTTTCAAAATAGGGTCGCAGCGCATCGCGTATCCGTTCCGCTTCCGCCGCAGCCCGCGCCATTTGCCCGATATTGAGCTGGAGGCGTGCGGCGTTATGGAAAACGCGTACGCGAAAATCTGTGTACCCAAGTTTGAAAAGCGCGTTTTCCGCATTCTCCACCCGCCGCAGTAAAGGCTGCTCTATAGTATTCTCTGCGGGAACGCGCGTAGCCAAGCACGCATAAGCGGGTTTATTCCATGTGAATAAGCCCGCTTCTTTGGAGCAGCGGCGAATCTCCTCTTTTGTAAAGCCGCATTCTTGAAGCGGCGAACGTACGCCCAACTCACGAAGCGCCCGCATACCCGGGCGGTCTTCTTCGTCATCGGAGGCGTTCGTACCGTCCAGCAAAAGCAAACGCCCATCTTTTGCAGCGCGCTTCTTCAATGCGCCAAACAACGCGGATTTGCAATGATAGCAGCGATCCGGCGGATTATCGGCGACCTTCGGAACAGAGAGAATGTCCAGCTCCACCGTCGTCAATTCCACATCCAGTTCTCGCGCCAGCCGCTTCGCGTCCTCATATTCGAACTGCGGCTGAAAAACGGTTTTACAATAATAAGGGCGAATATCCGCACCGGCGCGCAATCCCGCATACAAAAGATACGCCGAATCCACACCGCCTGAAAACGCCAGCGCCATGTGCGCGTGCGCCTTAAAAAAAGCGGCCAATTCTTCCTGCCGCTTCACAGTTCTTTCGTAATCCGCGCCGCCCGTAATACGCTCCATCCCGTTTAACCGCCTCGGTTTCAACATGTTAACGGAATTATATCACATTCCCACGCGTAAGACTACCGCCAAATACATGGCCCATCTGCACCGCGCAACTTCTATTGCCCGATGAATCGTTGAAACGCACCGTCGCCGCTTTTATGCCTTGGTTTCTTCTTTTTTTTGACTGTCTCTGACAAGCTTGATGAACTGATAGGACGGCATGGGATGACTGAAAAGAAAACCTTGCACCTGCGTGTGCGCGTTTCCCTTGAACAGCTCCATCTGCTCATAGGTTTCCACGCCCTCCGCAACCACGGTCAGATTCATCATTTTACCCATAACCAAAATGAAGTTGATGATGCTGCGCACCTTCGGGTTGTCCGCGTTTTGTGTAAAGCTAAGATCGATCTTGAGCACATCCACAGGAAGCGACGCGAGCATCGTCATAGAGGAATAGCCCGTGCCAAAATCGTCGATCTCGATAGCGAATCCTTCCTCTCGAAGCCTCTTGAGTATACCCGCCAAATACCATGTATCGTCGCAGTAAGCGGTTTCCTTCACCTCGACATGGAGCAGATGATGCGGTATTTTATATCGATCCACGATCTCGAGTATCGTATCGACCAAGTTGGGGTAATAAATATCGCAGCGCGCTAAATTCAGCGATATCGGCACCAGTTGATATCCCTTATCGATCCAATACTTCATGAGCCTGCAGGTTTCTTCCCACATATAAAGGTCGAGCAGCGCGACCAAACCGTTTCTTTCCAGTATGTTGATAAAGATGTTTGGCGGTATCGTTTCGTCTGCCGAAATGATCCAGCGGGCAAACGCTTCCGCGCCCACCATCTTCTCGCTGTCCGCTTCATACTTGGGCTGGAAAAAGACGGTGATCTGTCTCTTTTCGATCGCTGCGCGCAGGTTATTTACGACATATTGCTTCGTTTGCATAATGGATCTTGACTCAGGCTGGAATATGGCAAAATTCACGCCGTATCTGCGTTTGATCGAAGACGCTGCTTCATGCGCCTTGTCGCACATAACAGATACCGATTCGCTGATATCATCCACATGATACACGCCGAATTTCACCGAAATAATAAAGTCGATATCGAAGGACTTCATCTCCTCCAAAGCTTCGGCAAAGAACCCGTCGTCATATTCCTTGCTGCGCGGCACGAGCGTGGAGAATACATCGCCATACACGCGGCCGGCTAAGCTCAGCTTGGAAAAATGCGTGCTGAATACCTTGGCGACATGCCGCATAAGCATGTCCGCCACCAGCACGCCGAAAAACTCGTTGATCAAACGGATGTTTTCAATATCACAGCATATTACGTCAAATTTCCTTCCATGATTGCCGCGCAGATAGGACGTAACGCTTTTATAGAAATAGTCTTTGTTATAAAGTCCGGTCAAACGATCGCATTCCACTTCGCTGGCCAGTTCGTTGATCTCCTTGAGATCGACTAAATTATCCACTCTTTTTCGAAGGATTTCGGCTTGCAGCGGACGCTGTATAATATCGCTTGCCCCCAGGAGAAAGGCCTCGCTCAAATCCATTTCCTCAAGCGCGTCCGATAAGACCATGAGGGGAATCTTCTTTGTTTCGTCATTTTCCTTGCAAAGCGAAATGAAAGCAAAGCCGTCTTCCTTCTGCGGTATCAAAAGATTGATGAGAATCAAGGATATCTCTTCCTTATACCTCTCAAGCTGCGCTTTTGCCGCCTTGATATTCGCGGCTTCGATCATCCTGTAATCAAAATCGAGAACGCGCGACAATACAGCCCGATTGCCCGGATCGCTTTCTACCAGCAGTATTTTTTTATAGCTCTTTGTTGCCATAAAGCCTTTCTTTCGTCATCGCATCATTCACAAGGATAGTGCATGCCCCATTGCGCGCGGATGCCGTCCATGACCTCCATCATCAAAATCGTTTGCCTGTGCGGCATTTCCTCGCACTCCGTTTTTCCTTCCTCAATGGCGCGCTTCGCCGCGCGCACCTCATACTCGTAGCCCGATATCTGCGGCGGTGCCTGTATGGTCTGTATCAGCTCATATCGCTCGTTATATACGCGAACGCATTCGTAATTATTGATATTCTGTATCTTGATATGCCCTTTTCGCCCGTTGATCACACCCTCCCGATCCGTAACCGCCATCGTCGTCGTATACATTGTCGCAAGCTTGCCGTCCGGATAGGTGATCAGTATGGCTTCCTGACTGTCTACGCCTTTTTCCGTCATAATCGGCATAGAAACGATCCTTTGGATATCGTCCCCAAAGAACATGGAGGCAAAGTTCAAAACATATACGGAAAGATCAAGAAGCGCGCCGCCCGCAAGCGCCGGTTCTTGAATTCTTTTGACATGATCGATCGTATAGCCCAAATTGCAGCTTAAGGATGTGATCTCGCCGATAACGCCGCTGTTTATGATCTCCATGATGGTTTTGCGCATGGGCATATACCGCGTCCAAATGGCCTCCGTCAGCAGCAACCCCTTCTTTTCCGCGATCGCGATGACCTCTTTCGCCTGCGCCGCATTAACGGTAAACGCTTTTTCACACAGCACATGTTTGTTGTGCGCAAGGCAAAGCTTGATATGCTCATAATGATGCGAGTGCGGCGTGGCAATATAAACCAAGTCGATCTCCGGATCTGAAACGAGCGCCTCGTAGGAGCCATACGCCTTTTGAAAGCCGAATTTCGTGCAAAAAGCTTCCGCGCGCTCCAAATCGCGCGCGCCTACGGCATAGCGTGTAATTTCGTCCATCCCCAGCAAGGTGTTCGCCATTTTGACCGCTATCGATCCGGCGCCTAAAAATGCCATTTTCATAGCTGCCTCCGTGCGCTGCCGCAATTTTGTTAGGAATCCACTTATAAAAAGGATACCACGCAAGCATGCTTTTTGTATATAGGATATGACTACTTTGAGAGAATTTTTTCGGTTTTTTAACGAATTGCGATTGTACGGAACGTAAAAAAAAGCTATCATAAATGCAATATCAAAAAAAGGAGCGCGGAGCTTATCGATCTCCGCAACGGCATGGCTACTATTGAACAGCTTCTTTCAGAGGAATTCAAGCAAACGCGAAATCATGTGCAAAATGTGATCCAGCTCATCGACGCCGGAAACACCATACCGTTCATCGCGCGGTATCGCAAGGAAATGACAGGCAGCATGGACGATCAGCTTTTACGCGCGCTTGCCGACCGGCTTACCTATTTAAGAAATATGGACGCGCGCCGCAATGAGATCAAAACGGCTATCGCCGCACAGGAAAAGCTGACCGAAGCGCTCACTCTGAAGATCGACGACGCCGAAACGCTTGCACAGTTGGAGGATATTTACCGTCCGTTCAGGCCGAAGCGCCGAACCCGTGCGTCCATTGCCGCCGAACGCGGCCTTATGGGATTGGCCGCAAGGCTGATCGAGCAGGATCGCAGTGCCGATCCGCTTACGCTCGCGGCGGCTTTCATCGACCCCGCCAAGGAGGTTCCCACAGCGGAAAGCGCGCTCGCCGGCGCGCGGGACATTATCGCCGAACGCATAGCGGACGATGCGGATCTGCGGTGCGAGATCAAACAGCTTGCTGATAAGCGCGCTGTTTTGCATTGCGTCGCGGCCAAAGAAGAGGATAGCGTGTATGCTCTTTACTATGATTTTACCGAACCCCTTTCCTCCCTCCCCAGCCATCGCATTTTAGCCATCAACCGCGGCGAAAAGGAAGGCTATCTGAAAGCATCCGTCGATATTCCGCGCCCGCACGCTCTCACGATCCTAACCGACGCGACCGTACGCAACGGCGGCGCCTGCGCGCAGCAGGTTCGCATGGCCGCCGAGGACGGCTACGACAGGCTGATGCAGCCGTCGCTGTCGCGCGAGCTTCGCGCCGCCTTGACCGACAAGGCGGACGAACAGGCCATCAAAACGTTTGCGCTCAATTTAAAACCCTTACTCATGCAGCCGCCTGTAAAAAATAAAATAACGCTCGGCGTCGATCCCGCCTACCGGACGGGGTGCAAGCTCGCCGTTGTGGACGGCACGGGCAAGGTACTGGATACGGGCGTTATCTATCCGACGCCGCCGCACAATAAAAAAGAAGAAGCGGCAAATAAGGTAAAGGCTTTGATCAATCAGCACGGCGTTGAAACGATTTCCATCGGAAACGGCACGGCAAGCCGTGAAAGCGAGCAATTTATCGCCGAAACCATACACGGCACGGATATCCGCTATGCTATCGTCAGCGAAGCGGGCGCATCCGTATACTCCGCGTCCAAGCTTGCGGCGGAGGAATTTCCGGATTACGACGTTTCGCTGCGCAGCGCCATATCCATTGCAAGGCGTTTGCAGGATCCGTTGGCGGAGCTTGTCAAGATCGATCCCAAAAGTATCGGCATAGGCCAATACCAGCACGATATGCCGCAGCAGCGGCTGGATGAAACGCTCAGCGGCGTTGTGGAGGATTGCGTAAACGCCGTGGGCGTTGATCTCAATACCGCTTCCGTTTCCCTGCTCTCCCGCGTTTCCGGTCTGGGCGAGGCCGTATCCAAGCGCATCGTTGCCTACCGTGAGGAAAACGGTATGTTCCACAGCCGCAAGGAGCTAATGAAGGTACAAAAACTCGGTGCGCGCACGTTTGAGCAATGCGCGGGCTTTCTTCGCGTAGCGGAGAGCAAGGAGCCTTTGGACAACACGGGCGTGCATCCGGAAAGCTACACAGCCGCTAAAAAGCTTTTGCAGCTTTGCGGCTATACCATGCAGGATATGGAAAACGGCCTGCTCTCCGAGCTTCCCGCTCGAATGAAAGCATATGGCGCACAGAAGCTTGCAGAGGCTGTCGGCGTCGGTCTTCCCACCTTGAACGATATCGCAAGGGATCTGATGAAGCCCGGACGCGATCCGCGCGACGAGCTCCCGCCTCCCCTTCTGCGCGCGGACGTAATGGAGATCGCCGACCTGCGGCCGGGTATGGAGCTGACCGGCACGGTTCGCAATGTGGTGGACTTCGGGGCGTTTGTGGATATCGGCGTGCATCAGGACGGACTGGTGCACATATCGCGCATGGCCAAACGGTTTATCCGCCATCCGTCCGAAGCGGTGAAAACCGGCGACGTGGTTAAGGTGTGGGTATTGGATGTGGATAGTAAAAAGCAGCGCATAAGCCTGACGATGCTGCCGGACGCCATCAGCGACGGACAATAGCGTCGGAGGATTTCAATTTATGAGTGTCTTTTTCATCGCTCTTATCTCCCTTATCGGTATCCTTCTGTTCGCAGGGTGCCTTGCGGGTCTGTATTTCTATAATCTCGCTTTGGATCGCCATACGGACAAAGGCGCGGCGCTTGGTTCGCTTCCTCCCGCCAAGGATCGCGTCACCATGGAACAGGGTCCGCGCTTTCTCGACGCGACGGCGCATGAGGATATTTACGAAACGTCCTTCGACGGATTGAAGCTGCACGCGATCGTTGTACCGCAGGATACGCAAAACTGGGTCGTCATCGCGCACGGCTATACGGGGGCGGCGCGCGGCATGGGCAACATTGCCAAACGCTTTCACGAAATGGGCTACAGCCTCCTGCTGCCCGACGCGCGCGGTCATGGGCAAAGCGAGGGCAATTATATTGGGATGGGTTGGTTCGACCGTTTGGATATCCGCATGTGGATCAATCGCATCCTCGCAGAGCACGCGGACGCGCATATCCTGCTCTACGGCATTTCCATGGGCGGCGCAACCGTGATGATGGCTGCGGGCGAACCGCTTCCCATGCAGGTAAAGGGCATGATCGAGGACTGTGGATTCTCCTCCGTCTGTGAAGAAATGCGCCACCAGCTGATAAACGTTTTTCATTATCCCGCGTACACCGTCGGCTTTGTTCTGTTTTTCGCCGATTTCTTCACGCGCTTAAGAGCGGGCTACAGCCTGCATGACGGCGAGGTCTGCGCGCAGCTAAAAAAAGCGACCCTCCCCATGCTGTTCCTGCACGGCGAAAAGGATCGCTATGTGCCCTGTTGGATGCTGGATAAGGTTTATGCGTCCGCCGCGTCGAGGGATAAGCGAAAGCTGAGCTTTCCTGGCGCAGTACACGGCGGCGCGGCCATCTCCGATCCCGATAGGTATTGGGCTGCCGTCACTGCATTTGCGCGGCGCGTCGCACCGTTGAACCGGCAAACTATTTAACTGCCTTATCCGTTCATGCGCTCTTGAAGCTTTTCAAGGAAGTAATCAAGATCGCCTCTTGAAACGTCGCGGTTTGTGACAAAGCGGAACATACCGCCATCCGCGCCGCCGATCTTAACGCCATGCGCCAGCATAGCGGCGGGCAGCGACGCCTGCCATTCCAAAGGCTTGTCAATTTTACAAAACACCATATTGATCTGCACGCTTTCAAGCGCCACCTCGATACCGCGGATCGCTTGGAGCTTCTCTGCCAGATACCGCGCGTTCTCATGATCCTCTTTCAGCCGATCCGGCATTTCCGTGATGGCGCACAGCGCGCCCGCAGCGATAATACCGCATTGGCGCATGCCGCCGCCCAGCATTTTCCTGTACTTTCTGGCGCGCAGAACCGTTTCCTTTGGCCCGGCAAGGATAGAGCCGACAGGCGCGCAAAGGCCCTTTGACAGGCAGCAGGAAACCGTGTCGCAGTATGCCGTGAGCGCCTTTACATCCGTCTCCAGCGCGGTTGCCGCGTTAAAGAGCCGCGCGCCGTCAAGATGCACGTTGATATTGTGCCGTTTGGCCATTGCATACACGTCGCGCATGATTGAAAGCGGCACGACGCGTCCGTTTGCCAGCGCGTTCTCCATGCACATAAGCGTTGTGGGCGGTTCATGGATATCATCCGAGCGTATCGCCTTCTCCATCATTGCGGCGTCATAAACGCCGTTTGGGAAGGAAAGCGGATTGAGCGTAACACCGGATAACACCGCCGCAGCGCCGACCTCATGCACCATGATGTGGCAATCGCGGCTGACGATCACCTCGTCTCCGCGCTTTGTCTGCGACATGACGGCAAGCTGGTTGCCCATCGTGCCGCTCGTTACATACAGCGCCGCCTCTTTTCCCAAAATACGCGCCGCCGTTGCCTCCAGCTCGTTCACCGTGGGATCGTCCCCGTATACGTCGTCTCCGACGGGCGCGTTGGCCATGGCTAAGCGCATTTCCTCCGTCGGCTGTGTCACCGTATCGCTTCGTAAATCAATGTATCGCATATTACCGTCTCCTTTTGCCGTTGGGTTTCTTCATTGCAAGTATACGGAGAAAACCGATCGCGCGCAAGAGAAAAGAAGTGCATGCTGAAAGCAACTATGCTATAATGCGCATAGTATCCACACAAGGGAGGCGGCTGGGATGGCGGCGCGTATCGGGTTTGGCGAACTGCTTATCATTCTCTTTGTCGCGCTCTTGATTTTCGGCCCGGACAAACTTCCCGCCCTTGGGCGATCCTTGGGCAAGCTCACAGGCAAGGCAAAGGCCTTTCTTCAATCCCTCACAGGAGAGCTTGAGGACGAGGAAGGGTCGCTAAAGGATGAATTGGATCGAATCAAAAAGGATATGCAGGATATCAAAAAAGATATCAACAAGCAATGATTGATACTTTGACGGAGGTATGGCATGTTTTCAAGAATCGGCGTAACAGAGCTACTGATCATCTTGGCAATCGCGTTGGTCATCTTTGGGCCTACGGCTCTGCCTAAGCTCGGCAAATCCATCGGCAAGACCATCGGCAGCTTCAAGAAGGGACTCAACGAAGAATCCGGCGAAGAAAATGAAAAGCCGCAGGATAAGGACGGCGTTTGATCCTTGCTATGGCGACTGACGCACAAAAAAGAGCCGTAACCGATACCCAAACGGCGGAATCCCCCGCGCGCAGCGTTATGCCCGTAACGGCGCACCTACGCGAGCTGCGCCGCCGTTCTTTTTTTTGCATTCTCATCGTTCTTGTGCTATTCATCGCCGCTTTTGTTTTTGTGCAGCCGCTGGTCGATCTGCTGCTTAAGCTGGGCGACGGATTTTCGTTTGTTTACCTTGCGCCCGCCGAGCTTGTTACGGCGTATATGCACGTTGCCTTCGTGGCGGCGCTTTGCTGCGCGTCCCCTTTTCTTCTTTTTGAGATATGGGCGTTTATCGCACCCGGCTTAACCGATGCGGAAAAGCGAAAAGGTGTGCTCGCGCTCATCGGCGGCTTCTTATTCTTTCTTCTTGGCGCGGCGTTTTGCTATTTTATCATTTTGCCCTTTACGCTGGATTTTTTTGTGCGCTTTAACACCTCGCAGGCAATCGAAGCGAATATTTCCTTTGCGAGCTATCTTCGCTTCGTTCTTGGCATGCTCGCGGCCTTCGGCGCGCTTTTTGAGCTTCCGATGCTCACGATCCTGCTTTCGCAGGCGGGCGTGCTCAAGCCCGCCTATATGGTTAGTGCGCGCAAATATGCTGTTTTGATCATCTTCATACTCGCCGCCGTGATCACGCCGCCCGACGCCGTATCGCAGATCGTCGCGGCCGTTCCGATGATCCTTCTTTATGAAATCAGCATCCTTCTCTGCCGTATCACCGCGAAAAAAAGAAACAACGAAAAAAATAGTTAATATATCCATACTTTCCCTTGCAACCTTGGTTCCCCGCCGCGCGTATTATTCACGGATTCGACAGAACCGCGAACAATTTTGAAAGGGGAACCTAAAATGAAGAAATTTTTTACAGCTATCTTAGCCTTAACGCTGCTTCTTGCCCTCTCCGTAACCACGCTTGCCGCGTCGCAGACCTTTATCGGCGTCAGCGGCGTTGTGACCGGCACGGGCACAAACGGTCTTGATACGTATATCGAAGTGAAGAAGAGCGACGGCGAAATCATGCAGTTGATCGTGGACGCCAACACCCGCTTTATCAACTGCACCGGCGGCGTTCCCATGGCGCTCTCCTCCGTCCCCGTCGGCGCGTCCTTCTACGCGTGGACAAGGATGCCCGCTACCAAAAGCGTTCCCGCGCAGAGCTATCTGCACACCATGATCGTTACGGTGGATAAAAGCACGGCAAACGGCTTCTTTTTCGAGGTCGGCTCCGTTTCGACCGACGCCAACGGCACGCATCTGACAAACGCCAAGGGCGATCTTATTGCGACCATTCCGCAGGGGCTTACCGTTGAAGCGTTCGCGGAAACCGGCATGCAGAGCGTCGCCGCCACAAGCATCGGCAAGGGCGCACAGCTGATGGTATGGTATGATATCGCAACGGCAAGCCTGCCCGCGCAGGCCACACTTACCAAGGTGTTGGTCTTCACATCCGGCACGCCCGTAGCTTCCACCCCCGTTGTGAACGTGCCCTCCACAGGCTCGCCAGCCCCCATCCTCTTGGCTTTGCCGTTAGCCGTGCTCCTTGTTGCCGCCTACCGTTTGCGCAGAGCATAACAGAATAAGACGTCTTTTTGACCGGCTCACGCCGGTCATTTGTATATTGTCACCACTTTTTCACATTGCGTTTGTATGCGCTTGGTTGCGGTTCACCTACATATTGTGTATATTTATTAATTAAGCGGTTGTTTCCCATAAAACGCCGCAGAAAGGTGAATTGCATGGAAAATCAATATGAAAACGGCGGCACGCCGCCGCGAAAACCGGTCAATTCCAAACGCGTTAAGCGTACGGCGATCCTGCTCGTCGTTCTTATTTTGGCGGGCATACTCGTCATGACAAGCTGGTACACGGTGGATGATAAGCAGCAGGCCGTCGTCACCACCTTCGGCCGCGTCACGGACGTAACCAGCGCCGGCATTCATTTTATGCTCCCCTTCGGTATCCAGCGCGCCTACAAGGTCAACGTCAACGTTTATCAGAACATCGAGCTTGGATACCGCACCAACGGCGACGACGCCAACGACTATCAGGTAAACGAAAGCGAAAGCAAGATGATCACGGGCGACTACAACATCGTCAACGTGGACTTCTTTGTGGAATACAAGGTGTCCGATCCCGTGAAATATCTGTTTAGCTCCTACAATCCGGAAATGATACTGAAAAACCTTGTGCAAAGTCAGGTGCGAAACGTCGTAGGCTCCACGCCGGTGGATTCCGTGCTGACCGACGGCAAGGAAGCCGTGCAGATGCAGGTGAAGGAGCTCATCACGGAGGTTTTGGAAACCTACGATATCGGCCTTATGCTCACCGACGTAAAGATACAGGACAGCGAACCCCCGACGCAGGATGTAACGGAGGCCTTCAAGGCGGTCGAAACGGCGAAGCAGAGCGCGGAAACCGTGATCAACGAAGCGAAAGCCTATCGCAACGCACAGCTTCCCGCCGCCGAAGCGGAGGCGGACAAGCTGACGCAGAACGCTGAATACTTGAAACAGAAGCGCATCAACGAAGCCATCGAGCAGGTCGCCATGTTTGAAGCCATGTATGAAGAATACGCCCGCAACCCGCAGATCACGCGCTCCCGCATGTATTATGAAGCCATCGAGGACGCGCTCCCCGGCGTGCGCGTATACATCGACGCGTCCGGCGAAGGAAACGTGGATATGATGCTGCCGCTGGACAGCTTTTCGGCTGCGTCGGCCGCACAAGGAGGTAATGCGCAATGAAGATGAAGCATTTGGTTTTAGCCGTTCTGCTCGTTGCCGTGCTGATCGGCGTCAGCACAGGCTTTTATGTGGTGCAGGAAAACGAATACGCTTGCGTCGTTCGCTTTGAAAAGATCATTCAAACCACCGGAACCGCCGGTTTATACTTTAAGATTCCCTTTATGGACAGCGTGAAGACCTTTCCCAAAGCCACCATGCTCTACGACATCTCTCCCTCGGAGGTTCTTACCGCGGATAAGCAGAACATGACGGTGGACAGCTATGTGCTTTGGCGTATCAAGGACCCGCTGCTGTTTTACCAAACCCTTGGCAACACGACCGTAGCCGAACAGCGTTTGGACGCGATCACCTACAACGCGTTGAAAAATACCATGGGAACGCTCGCGCAGCGCGACATCATCAACGAGGGCGAAGCCACGGAGCGAAACGCGATCTATGAAA
>JAQVRG010000105.1 GCA_028701165.1 Eubacteriales bacterium
ATTTGACCGGACGCGCCCCCGCGGAATGCTACATAGATGATACCATGAGCTATTCCACCAATGAAGTGACCATCTACTGGAACTCCGCAATGATCTATTGCATGGCTCTTTTGGCATAAATGAAAAGAAACGCGGCGAAGCGTGTTGATCTCTCGGCGGCGGCTTATCCCGGCTTGGCTAAGCCGCCGCGAACGATACATTGATTTATAAAGAATTGGTTCTGTATCCCATGGGCGGAAAGGTTTAAAGAATAAACGCGCTTGACGATGCGGCGTTAAACTGGTAGACTCACGCCATGCGGAATCGTAAGAAAAAAACGCCTTGGATCATTTTCATCATTGTTATCGCCGCTGCCGCGATTGCGATATGCTTTTTTGCAAGCCCCGCAAAGCCAAAAACAGCTCCCGCAGGCACGCAAGCTACAGGGGAACAGCCGTCGGAATTATTCGCTGTCCAAAGCATTGTGTACGAAGCGACGCAGTATTCCTTCGGCTATACGCCGGAAACAGCACCGCGTTACCGGATAACGCCGAATTTCAATCTTGCGTCCAAGGGCGATATCCTTATGGCGAACGAAAGCCATGACGAATGGCTTACCTGCGGCATACTTGAAGAGACCGTCCTTAGCCGGGACAATTTTGACCGCTGCTTTGCGGAGGATATCCAACCCGGGATTTGGATGGACACGAACGCCGCGTCGCTGCGTCAGAAAAACCAAAAGGCTTGGCGTGTGCTGGTTGCAGAAAATCCCAATTCCGTATTTTATTATTTGCTTAGACAGAAAAACGGAGATTACTATCTTGCATACGGTTATCGTGGCGAGGATAACGAGCCTGCCTCCGTTCGATGGCTGTTTAAGCTGCGAACGGATACGAACGATACCTCGGAAGCGACCGCTCTTGTCGCGGGCACATCCTATGTTACAAGCGCATGCCTGTATATGAACCCGCTCAGCTCTTTCTCGCCAATCAACGGCGATTCCGGGCAGCGATACAGCATAACCGAAAATGCGCTCGTCATAACGGACAGAGCCAGCGGCGAAGTCATCCGCATGGCCGCTCCGGTAATATGGGGGTGGCAGCCCTTCCCTTATGCCGACGAGGACTGGGCGGCTCTTTTTTTCGACAGCGAAAACATCCCCCGCATTCGCGGCCGATACCGTGAAATGCTCTATCAGCCTTTGCCGGCACCGTACAGCCTGTTTTGCATGGACGGCCAGCTTTGGCTTGCGGAAATACATGAAAACAGCAATATGGGTAAATTCCTGTGGAGCTTATACGTTTTGATTCCCGAAAGCGGCCAAGACGAAACAGCCGAGGTGGATACAAACACCGTGATCGAACGGCTTTTTGACGCCGTTATGGCATCCCCCGCAGCATCCTCCAACCCCGGCGACTACCTTGCGGCACATCCGGAAGAGGAACGCGCGCTTCTCCGCTATGGCGACAATACGCTCCGCTACATCTTTTCCGAATTTTTAAACGGCGGTCAAACCGGCCTAAAGGGTCATGTTATGCGCATCGTTATGAACGCGTTGATCGGCGACGAAGCACACAAGGAGAACGCCGACACCGGGCAGGCGTATTTTGACGCATGGAAGGCCGACGCACAGCGTATGGCAGAAGCAGAAGGGCTTGACGCCATGCGGCAAACCGCGCCCAAGGCGTGGCTTCTGATGCAGGTTATCGCCGAAAAAGCATCCTGATCCAATGAAAGGCACGTTTTCGTCCTTGAAAAGCAGCGATTAAGTAAGCATTATTTCCAGCATGCGCTGCGGGTTCTCCAAAAAGCTGCGCGTGATTTGATAGTGTTCCGTCTCTTTGTAGGCGGTTTTTTGTATGCCCTTCTCGTTTAACAGGTATAGCTCCGCGTCCGGATACGCCATGAGAATGGGTGAGTGTGTAGCGATCAAGAATTGCGAATCTTCTTGGACAAGATCATGAATACGGCACAACAGCGCAAGTTGCCTTGAAGGCGAGAGCGCCGCCTCCGGTTCGTCCAATACATAGAACCCATGTCCACCAAAACGGTTCATTACCAAGGAAAGAAAGCTCTCCCCATGCGACTGCGCGTGCAAGGATCTGCCGCCGTATTGATCTAGGTAGGAAGGATCATCCTCCCGCGCCAGTTCGTCGATGTAAGACGCCGCGTTATAGAAGCTCTCCGCGCGCAAAAAGAAGCCGTCCCGCGCGCGGCGGGGTTCCTTTACCAGCGTAATATAACGATGCAGACCCGAATGCGTATTTTGCGTAGAAAAGTTAAAATTGCGCGTGCCGCCCTCCGGATTGAAGCCGAAGGCGACGGCGGCAGCCTCCAGCAACGTCGATTTCCCCGCGCCGTTTTCGCCTATCAGAAAGGTGACCGGGCTTTCCAGCCGCAGCGTTTGTAATGCGGCGATTGCCGGAATACGCGAAAGATAAGCGTCCTCTGCCTCTAGGGGAACGTCGTTTCGATAGATTTCACGGACATACATGCCTGCATTACCTGCCAAAGGTTTATTGTTTATTGTACCACACAACGCGTCGCACCGCACGCGATATCGTGCGGTGCGCAAAACGGCCCCGGTGGAGGCCGTCCTTAAACGTTATGCAAAGCTTTCGTTATCATAGATGAGGTAGCCGTTCTTCCCGTTGTTTTTCACCTCGTACAGCGCCGTATCCGCGCGTTCAAAAGCGTCGGCAAACTCCCTGTCGTCCGGTGTTAACAGTGTGATACCCACGCTGCAATGCGTATGGGGTATATCCGGTATGGATATGCCCGCGATCTCATTGAGGATGCGTTTTGCGCACCGCTTCACCACAGCGATATCACGGATGTCCTGCACGAAAGCGAAGAACTCGTCGCCGCCAAATCGTCCTAATATATCGTCCTCTCTGAAGATCATGCGCAGCCGCGTACCCGTCTCCTTGATGATCGCGTCGCCGAAAAGATGCCCCAGCGTATCGTTGATGCTTTTGAAATTATCGATATCAATCACGAACAAGGCGCAGTAACCGTGCTTGCCGCGCAGTATCTCCTGAATCATCTTTTCCGCCGTGGCACGGTTGAGCATGCCGCTAAGCGGCTCGATCTCCGTTTGCGCGCGCATCTCCTCCATGCTGCGCATCTCCTCATTGGCGTCCTCCGCTTTGCCGATAAAGCGGTAAACAACGCCTTGGCTGTCCGCTATGCTCTTGCATTTCGTCCGATACCAGCGAAAATCCTTTCGGTCGTAGATGTCGGCAAGCAGCATATATTCCCCGGACATCGGCTGTTCCATAAAATCTCGGAAAATTTCCAAATACTTTTCCTTATAGTCCGCGTGCAAAAATGCCGTTCCCTCCGTATACGGCCGAAAATCCGCAATCGTTCTTGTTGAGCGGCCGCCGTTTCCATCGTAAAACGAAACGTGCATGGTATCCATATTGATATCGTAATCGAACAAAAGCGCGTTGCTGTCCTCCAGCAAAATTTCATAGGTCTGCTGAAAGATTTCATGCTCGCGTTCTTTTTCCAATACCTGTGCCGAAATATTGAATTTTTCTTCCCGCATGCTCTGCGTAAGCGCTTCGACCTGCGCCAAGGACGCTTCATATTGCAGCTCAAGCTTTCGCCGCTTTGTCGCGTCCGTATAGGTCACGCAGAAAACACCGCTTTCCTCGGTGCCGCCCAAAAAGGCGAACGTGCATTCCGTCCAAAGCAGGCGTCCGTCAGAATGATAGCAGCGAATGACGCCCTTTTGTACCTTTTGCGTTTCTACCGCTTGCTTAAAAAGCCGCTTTTCCCTATTGATATCATCACGGTTGACCTTTTCCCAAATATTTTTGCTGATCACGCCGGAGGTATGCAGAGAATAGCCAAATAGGTCATAGTACCCATGATTCACGCGGATCAGTTCCAGCTTATCATCGGTCAACTCCACGATCGCCACGCCGATATCCAGGCTTTCCATCAGCGCGTCTACCGCGGCGTTACCGCCGAGAAAATCGTTGCTGTGAAATTCTTTTTTTACTGTATGCTTCGGTTCGATATGCATCTTTTTATAATCTTCGATGTAAACGTCAAAAGCGCGCACATCCATGGGCTTTGCAAAATAATAGCCCTGAATTTGATCGCAGCCTATGCTGTGCAAAAACATGATTTGCTCCGTGGTCTCCACGCCCTCGGCTACAACGGGGATGTTCAGCCAGCGGGACATGCGGAGGATCGCCGCCACGATGCTCCCCGCGCGCGAGGAGGTCTCAAAGCCTTCCAAGAACTTCATATCGATTTTCAGCACGTCCACCGGCAGCTCCTTGAGCATGTTCAAGGAGGAATAGCCGCTGCCGAAATCGTCCATCATGATGGTGAAGCCTTCTTCGCGCAGGAGCTTTACCGTATCATAGAGCTGCTCCGGGTTATCCGTATACGCCGTCTCCGTAACCTCAAGCTTCAGATATTCCGGATCGATCTCGTAACGGATAAGCAGCGCCTTCAAATCCTCCGCCAAATTGACGTCATAGATGCTGCGCCGGGAAAGATTCACGGAAATGGGCAGCAAGCGTTTATCCGTTTCCCGCCAAGTCCGCAAGATCTTACACGCTTCCTCCCAAACGTAATGATCGAGTCTTGCAATAAAACCGCTTTTCTCGAAAATCGGTATGAAGATTTGCGGCGGAATCATCCCTCTAACAGGATGCTTCCAGCGCACGAGCGCCTCCGCGCCGATAGGCTCGCCGTCTGACAAGCTGTGTACGGGCTGCAAATAGACGAGAAATTGTTTATCCTCCAGCGCCGTTTCCATTTCGCTCGCAATCTCCTGCTCGGCGATGATGCTGCTTCTCAATTTTTCGTCATAGTAAGCGTAAGGCACAAGATGATTGCCCTTTGCCATGGCTAGCGCCAAATTGGCGCGTTCGCACATCTGCGCTACGGGAAGGTTGGGATCGTCTATTTCATAAATACCGAAATTGATGATGACGCGGTCGCTGACGCCGATCTCGTTAAAGCCCTGCCTTGCAAGCGCAAGCATGGTTTCTATGGAAAAATAGGTCTTGGGGCAGCATATAACAAAATGATCGCTTTCCAGCCTGCCGCATATACCGATTCCCTGCATAGCCTTTTTAAAACGGCGCGCGCATTCCTGTAGAATCCTGTTGCCCGCCGCCGTTCCCAAAAGATCGTTAATCACGCTGAAGCGACTGATGTTAAAGCAAACCAACATATGCGGCCGCCCCGGAAAGGCGTTGAGCATCTTTTCCGTATTGTCGCAAAAGCCGTCCCTGTTAAGAAGCCCTGTCAAATCGTCATGCTCCAAGCGGTAACGTATTTGATCGTTGACAAGTCTTGATTTTTCTTCCTGCGCCCGCTGCGCCGTAACGTCGCAAAGCACAAGCAGAATCAGCGCTTTCGCGCCGTTCCCCTTTTCTATCCGGCGAAAGGTCGCCTGTAAATGCAAAACGTCGCCGTGAAGATTGCGTATTTTTAATTCCGTCTGCACCGGTGCATCCGTGCGCTCGGCAGCCTTTTGAAGCGCAGCATAAACATCGTCCCGATAATCGTCGAAAACCATGCTGAAAAAGCGCGTCAACGCATCCGCTTCATCATGGATCGCACAGCCGAGTATATCGCAGAAGCTCTGGTTTCGATATACAGAGGAAAGGGTCTTGTCCTTTTCGATCAAGGCAATCCCGTTGGATATGTTGTCAAATATGGTTAGAAGATGCTTTTCGTTTAAAATATCTTCTATATGCGTCGATCTTTCCTGCATGGCATATCCCCTGTTCACGCGCAAACGCCTAACATGCGATACTATTTAGACAATTGCCGCTTTTCCTTTAAAACCGCGGCGAAATCATTTTCAGGCAAGGGACTTGAGAGATAATAGCCCTGTCCCATTTGGCACCCAAGCTGCTTGAGATATAGGTAATCGTCCGCTGTTTCGATACCCTCGGCGATCACGGAAAGTCCCAT
>JAQVRG010000106.1 GCA_028701165.1 Eubacteriales bacterium
CAAGCGGTCAATATAAAGAAACCATGCTCAAAATCCGCGCGCTCCTCTCCCTTCTTCCGCCCTCCTGCGCCGAATTTTTGCGCGGCATAGAAAACGATACGCTGGTTCGTACGCGCTACGCTTACCTTTGTGATCTGCGCGCTTTTTTTACGTTTCTACTTACGCTGCCGTCCTTTGCGCAAACGACGGATATTCGTGACTTGCCGCTAGCGGCGTTTGATCGGGTGAGCGTGACGGATGTGGAAGAATATATGAGCTACCTGTCTTATCATATGGACGAAAGCGACAGGGACGTTACGAACGGAGAACGCGCAAAAGCGAGAAAATTAGCATCTCTTCGCGCTTTTTACAAGTATTTTTGCAAAAAGGAAAAGCTGACGCACAACGCGCCTTCGCTGGTGGATCTGCCTACGATTCACCAAAAAGCCATCGTGCGGCTGGAGCCGGACGAGGTAGCGATCCTGCTGGACGTTGTGCAAAACGGCGAAGGCCTTACCGAACGGCAGAAAACGTATCATCAGCGCACGCAGGCGCGCGATCTTGCGATCCTGACCTTGTTTTTAGGAACCGGCATCCGCATCAGCGAGCTGGTGGGCATCGATATCGACGACGTCAATTTTTCGGCAAACGAGTTTTCCATCATTCGCAAGGGCGGCAATCAGGATATTCTGGTGTTCGGCGACGAGGCGCGCGCGGCGCTGCTTGGCTACATGCTACAGCGCGAAAGCATGACGACGGAGCCCGGACATGAAGAAGCGCTTTTTCTATCCCTGCAAAGAAAGCGCATCACGGTGCGCGCCGTAGAAAACCTCGTCGGCAAGTACGCTTCCATCGCTACCCCGCTCAAGAAGATTTCTCCGCATAAGCTTCGCAGTACCTACGGCACGACGCTTTACCGCGAAACCGGCGATATCTATTTGGTGGCGGATGTGCTGGGACATAAGGACGTCAACACAACCCGCAAGCATTACGCGGCCATTTCCGAGGATCGACGCCGCTTAGCCGCAAAGGTCGTGAAGCTGCGCGAGGAACAGCCGCCGACAAAAGACGACAAATAAAAACAAAAACAGAACAAATGTTTACAAACCATACATATCCGTGCTAAAATAAAGGTACGGAAATATTGTATCGCCGTATGGGAGGAGCGTTTGTCGTATGAGAGAGGAAAATTTTCTGTTAAAGCCGCGCCAGCAGGCGGTTTATGATTTTATCGTGCGTTTTATCGCGGAGAAAGCGTATCCGCCGACCGTGCGCGAGATCGGCGCCGCCGTGGGGATCAAATCAACGTCCAACGTTTACGGGTATCTGAAAAAGCTGGAACAGATGGGCTATATCCGTATGGACGCGTCCAGGCAGCGCACCATAGCCATCGTGCGCCAAGCGCAAACGCCGCCTGCCGGCGATGTGGTGAATGTGCCCGTGATCGGCGCCGTAGCGGCGGGAAGCCCCATATTGGCGTTCGATGAGGTGCGCGATTACTATCCTGTGCCGGCGGACTGTTTGCACGGCGCTGAAAAGGACGACGTCTTTATGCTGGAGGTCGAGGGCGAAAGCATGATCAACGTCGGCATACTGGATGGCGATAAGATTTTGGTGCACCGGGGGCTTGCCGTGGAAAACGGCGAAATCGGCGTGGCGCGCGTAAACGCCGTGTACGGCGACGCGGCGACCGTGAAAAGAATCTACCGTGAAAACGGTTTTATGCGCTTACAGCCCGAAAATGACGCCATGGAGCCTATTCTGGTGCCCATCGAGGACGTGCGGATCATAGGCAAGGTCATCGGTCTGTATCGGCAATATTGATCAGCCCCGCGTCGTTGAGCGCGCGCAGCGCCTCACAAACGGCGATGCGCCCGTGTGCATAGGTCAATCCGCCTTGGATATAGGCGGTATAGGGCGCGCTGATCGGCCCGTCCGCGCTCAACTCAATGGAAGCGCCCTGCACGAAAGCGCCGGCCGCCATAATGACCTGATCCTTGTAACCGGGCATATCCCACGGCTCCGGCACAAGAAAGCTGTCCACAGGGGAAACAGCCTGTATGCTGCGGCAAAACGCGCATAAGGCTTCGGCGCTCTCAAAGCGAAGCGCCTGCACGATATCCGCGCGTATCGCGTCGCTTGCCGGCATGCTTGTCATGCCGGCTTTTTCAAATACGCGGGCAAAAAGAGCCGCGGTTTTGACGGCCTGCGCCACCACATGCGGCGCAAGGAACAGGCCTTGATAAAAAGGCGCGTAGCTTCCCGCGTAGGAGCCTACCTCCCGCCCCATGCCGGGCACGGTGAGGCGGTTGGCGATGCGTTCGATATAGCGGGCT
Source organism: Eubacteriales bacterium (assembly GCA_028701165.1). Classification (GTDB taxonomy): domain Bacteria; phylum Bacillota; class Clostridia; order Christensenellales; family CAG-138; genus JAQVRG01. Next base: position 2,316 of record JAQVRG010000106.1, read on the forward strand.
TTTCCGGCGATATAGCCGCCGGTCGGCGCGACGCCGCCGCCGGGATTTTTAATGAGCGAGCCTATGATGACATCGGCGCCCATGGCGGTGGGCTCCTCCTTGCAGACGAATTCGCCGTAACAGTTATCCACGACGATCGCCGCATGCGGCGCAAGCTTATGAAGCCGCGCAAAAGCGTCCCGCATAGCGGCGGGCGCTATGGCGTTGCGCCACGCGTAGCCGCGGGAGCGCTGAAAATACAGCACGCGCACGCTATCGTCCAGCAAGGCGGCGGCCGCGTCCGTATCCAAGCCGCCGTCGGGACGCAGTTCGACTTGCTTGTACGCTACGCCCTGCCGCTTGAGCGAGCCAGCCGCGTCGCCGCTGATGCCGATGGCGGACTCCAGCGTGTCATAGGGTTTTCCGGTGACGGAAAGCAAGGCGTCGCCCGGTTCTAAAAGCCCGGCGAGTGCGGTAAAGATGGCTTGCGTTCCCGAGGTGAGCTGCGGGCGCACCAGCGCGTCCTCCGCCTGCAGCGCGCGGGCAAACACGCGATCGAGCGTATCGCGGCCGATGTCGTCATAGCCGTAGCCGGAGGTGGGGGCAAAATGGCGCGCGGCCACCCGTTCTTCCCGAAACGCCGACAGCACGCGCGCCTGATTTGCGTATTCTATCTCCTCTATCCTTTCAAAAACGGGACGAAGCTCCCGTTCGGCTTCCCTGATCAACGATTCCATTCAACAATCTTCCTTTTCATTGTGCAGAATGATGGGCTTTGCGGGGGTTATGGTAGAGATGGCGTGCTTATAGAGCATCATTTGCTGCTGATCCACCTCAACGAGCACAACAAAGCTGTCATAGCTTTTGACGATGGCGTTTTTGATCTGAAAACCGTTGGTGACGTGGATAGTCACGGGAACGCTTTCCTTTCGCGCCTTGTTCAAAAAAGCGTCCTGTACGTTTTCCTGCTGCTTTGTCATACTCCCCTATCCTTTCAGTATGCGTACCGCTTCTTCAAGAAGCTGCTGCGGCGTTAAGACGGAAATATCAAGCCATTGGATGCGCTGATCCCGCTTGAACCATGTGATCTGGCGCTTGGCAAAGCGCCGCGTTTCCCGTTTGATGCGTTCCACCGCTTCGTCAAGCGTGTATTCCCCTTGCAAATACCTGTAAAGCTGTTTATAGCCAAGCCCTTGCATGGCGGGCGTATCCGGCGCGCAGCCTTGGGAAACGAGGGTTTGTACTTCTTGGAGGAGTCCCGCCTGCATCATGGCGTCCACCCGCAGATCGATGCGCGCGTAAAGCTGTTCCCGGGGCATCGTCAGCCCCACCATGCGGGGCGCGTACGCGATGGGCGCGTTTGCCGTATTGGAAAAATCGCCGCCTAACTCTCCTATGGGCTTGCCGGTGAGCTTGTAGACCTCCAACGCGCGGATAAGGCGCTTAGCGTCGTTGGGATGCAGTCTTGCCGCGGAAACGGGATCGACGTCTTGCAGCTGCCGGTGAAGACTGCCGGGCGACGCGGCCTCCTTTGCTGCAAGCGCTTCACGCAGCGCCGTGTCCGCGGGGATATTCGTAAAGGAAAGCGGGTACACAAGTGCGTTCACGTATAGGCCCGTACCGCCCACGACCAACGGGAATTTGCCGCGCCCCGCAATGTCCGCGATCGCGGCTGCCGCCAGCTTTTGGTAAGCGGCTACGCTGAAATCGGGTTCGCCTATGTCCACCGCGTCCAGTAAATGGTGCGGGATGCCTTGCCGTTCTTCCAACGTTGGCTTGGCGGAGCCGATATCCATGCCGCGGTAAAGCTGAATGGAATCGGCGGAAACGATCTCCGCGTCCAAACGCTTGGCGGCTTCTACCGACAGCGCGGTCTTGCCGCTGGCGGTGGGGCCGAGTATCACGCCGATGGGAAGCGGAAGCGTATTTTTCATAGCCTAGACCAGCCTTTTAAACAGCTTTTCAAATTCCGCTTTCTGCATCTGCATCATCACGGGGCGGCCGTGCGGGCAGGTCAGCGGCACGCCGTTTGCCCGAAAATCGTCCAGAAGCTCGCGTATTTGCATTTCGTCCAACATAGCGCCGGCCTTGATGGCGTGTTTGCAGGCCTGTTGTATGATCGCGCCGCGCTTTAGCTCGGTTGTGGAGAGCTGCTCCTTCTTTTCCAGCATGGCCAAAGCGTCGTGCAGGAAGGAAACGGCCTCGGGCTTTCCGAAAATGTGCGGTACCGCGCGAATGCTGACGCTCATGGAGCCGAAATCCTCTATGTCGAAGCCCAAAGCGCGAAAATCCTCCATGTGCGCAGGAAGAATCGCGTATTCCGGAGCGGAAAGCGTTTCAATATGGGGCGCAAGCAATAGCTGTGCGTCCGCGCGCAGACCGTCGCGCATCATAGCTTCATACAGCTTACGCTCATGGGCGGCGTGCTGGTCGATAAAAAATGCGGACTCCCCTTGTTGTACGATAAGGTAACAGTTAAAGAGCTGTCCGACCACACGGTAAGGATCGGCTGTGAATTCTGTCTGTACGGCTTTTGGCGCCGGGGTGGCGGAAGGGTCGGCCGAAGCGGGCAAAGACACTTTTGCGGGCTGTAAAATGGTGAATACGGGGATATCCGGCGCGCAGGGCGCGTCGGGTGAGCCATCCTCCGATGCTTGCCGCGCATACGCGGCTGTTTCCCGTACATACTGAACGCCTTGCTGCGGCTGCTGCGCTTGCAGCATGCGGGCTGCGGCGGAGGGCTGCACTTCGTCATCATCAGCGGCGCGCGGAATTTTTGCGTCGTCGGCCGGACGGCCGAACCATAGTTCGCGCGGCTGGGCGTCGACGTCCCGCTTAAGCATGGAGGGGATTTCCACCGTGCCAAGCGCGTCGCGCACGGCGGTATACGCCGCGTGCATCACCCTGTCCTCCTGCTTAAAGCGCACATCCAGCTTGTTCGGATGCACGTTAACGTCGATTTCACGGCCGTCGATGCGAATATCCATCACGACGAGCGGAAAACGACCCGTCATAAGCCGCGTGTCATAGGCGCGCTGTACGCTGTAGGAAAGCTTTTGCGACTTGATGTAGCGGCGGTTAATGAAAAAGGATTGCGCCAAGCGATTGTTCTTGGCGATCTGTGCCGTGCCCGCATAGCCCTGCAAGCGGATATAGCCGTCGTCAAAGGACAGCGCTTTCAGATGCGGCAGCGCGTCCTTGCCGTAGATACAGCCGAGCACCTGCAAAAGATCGCCGTCGCCGGCGGTTTGGTAGACGAGCCTGTCGTTCTGTATGAGCTTGAAGGCGATCTGTGGATAGGCCATCATCATGCGGGAAACGTAATCGCTGATCATGGCGGCTTCCGTACGGGGGCTTTTCAAGAATTTTAAGCGTGCGGGCGTATTGTAAAACACGTTTTCCACCAGCATCAGTGTGCCGTCCGCGCAGCCGGCGGGCGCGTTTTCTATACATTCGCCGCCATGGATGCGCACGCAGACGCCGTTTTGCGCGTCTTGCATTTTTGTTCGCAGCGTGACGCGGGATACGGCGGCAATGGACGCGAGCGCTTCGCCGCGAAAGCCCAATGTGCCGATATCCTCAAGATCGCTTGCGGTGCGGATCTTGCTGGTGGCGTGTCTTGCAAACGC
>JAQVRG010000107.1 GCA_028701165.1 Eubacteriales bacterium
CGGCGCGTCCGCTACCGCATTCGCGTATCGCGCGTCCAGCGCGCGCAGTTTTTCTACATAGCTGCGCGCGTTTGCCGCATAATCCGCAGCGTTATCGGGATCCAGCGCGGAAATCGCCCGTTCGATGTTTTCGCAAAAGAGGATCGCGTTTCTTACGGACAGCCAAACGTGCTCGTCATAGGCGATTTCGCCCGATCCTTCCTCCTCCGGTTCCGGCTCCATACCCTCGGTAAGCTCCTCCTCCTTGGCCGCGTCCCCAAGCGTTTCGATCAGGTTAACAGTGCGCATATCGGTATTGACGGCTTCCTTTAGGGCGTCCTTCACCCAGCGATCCGATTCACCGCCCACATATAGGAACAGATCGCAGGCGGAAACACGGATCATATCCTGTGCCGACGGCTGGTAGCTGTGCATATCCGTGCCGTTTTTTTGCAGCATCGTCACTTGGTTCTCGCCAAAATGCGCGCCCATGATTTCTCGTACCCAATCGTAGATCGGGAATATGGTGCATACGATGTTAAGCCCCTCCTGCGCGGAAGCCGCGCCCTGCGGCGCTTCGCATGCGCAAAGCGCGCACGCCAGCAATAAAACCACCAACAGGCAAGCCGTCGCCCTCTTCATTCTTCTCCGCCTTTCTTCTTTTGCGAAAGCGCGTTTTCACCGCAATCCCTGCAAAGCCCGAATACGACGGTCTTTGCTTTATTGATCTGAAAGCCATCCGCTTCGGAGACGGCATTGAGCATCTGGTCGGAAAGCCGCGCGTCCATATGAAAGCTTTGCCCGCATTGGGTACAGGTCAAGTGAATACAGTTTTTACAATCCTTTACATCCATATACTGATATAGGGCTTCGTGCTCCACGCCCGTAGACAACCTGCGCACAACGCCTACCTGCTCAAGATACACCAAATTGCGGTAAACCGCGCTTAAGCTTACGCCCTTATCCTCCAGCGCACGCGCGATCTGCTTCGCGGAAAGCTGCTGATCGGGTCTGTCCTGCAAAAAAGCCGCCAGTTCTCTGCGCTGCTTGGTCATATAGGCCATCGTCTTATTTCGCCTCCAAATCTGCGAATCGTTCGCAAATTAATGTAGTACAGATTTTCTGCTTTGTCAAGGCGTTTTCTTACTGACATTGCGAAAAAACCGTGTTATACTCTATTTATCGAAAGGGGTTGCCCAATGATCCGCTGGTTTTTATATGTTCAAGTCAATTTGATTGGCCTAATCATATTAGGTTTAATCTATTTCAGCCAAGGCAGGCGCATCGGCCGCGATTTGGATCAGCGCTATTTCAACAGGCTTCTTTTGGCAAACGCCCTTATTCTGATCTTCGACGCCGTTACTTGGGCGGTAGACGGACAAACGGCGTTTCGTTCCAACTTTGTTAACCACATCAGCAATTTCATGTATTACTGGACGATGCCCTTGATCGCCTACTATTGGCTTTGCTACTGTGACTGCCGCATCTACGGCAACGAGGATATGCTGCATAAGAGGCAGCGGTTTTATCGAATCCCTCTATACATCAACCTTGCGATGATCATCATCAATGTTTGGACAGGCTGGGTCTATTATATCGACGATGCGCGCGTGTATCACCGCAGCGTCTGCTTCCTGCTGTATTGCATTCTTGTATTTCCCAACATGTTCATCGCGTTTTTCCTGCCGCTTTATAAAGCCGTCCGCGCAAAAGGGGCGCGGCGCAGGGAGTATTACATACTGGCCATGGTCGTCTTGTTCCCGCTTCTGTGCGGTATTCTTCAGTTTTTGTTTTACGGTATAGGCTTTACTTGGACAAGCATAGCGCTTGCGCAGCTGATGATCTATATCAATGTGCAAAACCGGCAGATTTCCACGGACGAGCTTACGGGCGTCAACAACCGCCGCCGCTTCAACCGTTATCTTGATACCCTTTTTGACGGCAAACAGCCGGACGCGCCCTTTGTTATGATCCTGATGGATATAGACGATTTCAAGCTGATCAACGATACCTACGGGCATCAAACCGGCGATCAAGCGCTGCTGCGCACCGCAAACGTGTTAAAGCGCTGCTGTATCGATAACCGTTTCTTTTTGGCGCGGACGGGCGGTGATGAATTCGTGATGACGATACGTGCCTGCGACGCTTCCACGTTGAAAACGACCATAGAAACCATAACGCAGCGTATGCAGAAGGAAAACAACTTCGCCAAATGTCCGTATCGCCTGTCCGTCAGCATAGGCTTCGCCACGCTGGGCGAAAACGGCGCGTCCAATCAGGATGAATTATTCTCTTTAGCGGATAAACGCATGTATGAGGTCAAAATGAAAGCGAAAGCGGTTCGTCCGCCTAATTGGCATATTTAATATCGCGCCGCGTTAAAACGACCGCCATATAATCGCCTAGCGTCTCCAAGCAAGCCGGCTGCGCATGTTCCCTTTGGGGATCGTCTATGCCTAAAAAGCCGATCATCCGTCCTTCACGGCGCATAGCGACGGCCATGATGGCATGCGCGTTTCTAAAGCGCAGCAGGCTCTGTTTCGCGGCGTTTTCCTCCTCCGCTTCCCCTTCTTTGATGTATATGCGTTTTGTTTCTTCAAAAGCGTCTATCCATGGCCGCAACACAGCAAAGGAAACCTCCCGCCGCTTTTCCGCCTCCCCGCTCGCGCAGGATTCATAGGTATTTGTACCCGTTCTTGCTTGCCAATCCAGTTCAAACACATATGCCCGGCTGCCGTCAAAGTATGCGCGCAGCTTTTCGAGCATGCTGTTTGCAATTTCGTCCGGATCGCCCTGCGACAGCATCTCCCCCGCAATCTCGTTAAGGAGCCGAAGCTGCGCCGCTGTCTCGTCCGCCGCCTCCAAGGCTTTCCTCTGCGCGGTAATATCGTTTGTAACCGTAAGCTGCACCGGGTCGTTGATATCCGGAAACGTCGTTACGGAAATGTTGCTTTCCAGCCACACAATGCCGCCGTCGCGCCGCTTGGCGCGATAGACGCAAGTGCGCGGTTCGCGTTTGGCGCTTGCCTGCGCCGTCTGCTCTACAACAAGCGGGCGATCCTCGGAAAGTATCAGGTCGTGAACGGCATGTACTTCCGTAAAAAACTGCTCCTTCGTATACCCGAGAATCTGGCAGTATCGGTCGTTAGCGAACAAAAACTGCGGTGTATTATCGCGTAAATAGATTGCCGTAACGCCGCCGTTGACGTTGTCCATGATGATTTGAAGCTGCTCGGCCGTCTCTCGAAGCTTCGTCTCCGCCTGCCACTGCGCCGTCATGTTTTCCACCGTGCAATAAAAGAGCTGCTGCTCGTCGTTTCTTGCGATAACGCGAAGCGAGCAGTGCAGATGCGCAAAGCCGGGTTTGCCGCGCATATTGCGAATCATGACCTCGCAGCTTGTTTCCTCGCCGGTTTCTATGGCTTGTTCGATGCAATCCAGCATGATCCGGGCGTTTTTCTCGTCCATATGCTCCATCCATACCAAGCCAAGCGCATCCTCTATGGTCATTTCCGCGCCGCCCAGCATCTGCGCAAACTTCTGATTCACCCGCAAAATATCCACCTTGCCGCTCTGATATTCAAATATGCACGCGCCGCCGACGTAGCTGTTGAATATCAGCGTATCCATGGATTTGGGATCCCAAAAGGCATTGTTGTTTAGCGTTTCAACGGTGGAAAGCGCGATCATCTCCGCTTCCTTTCCGCTGCCCGCCTCCAAAACCTCATATTCGGCTACGGACATGGGACGCGCATAGAAATAGCCCTGTACATAATGGCAGCCGATAGAGCGCAAAAAGTCAGCCTGTTCCCTGCTTTCCACACCCTCGGCGATGATCGGCATGCCCAGCCATTTTGCCATACGCACGATGGATTGCAGTATATTGCCGCCGCGCTGCGAGTTGTCATCCCCCTCCAGAAAGCGCATATCCAGCTTCAATATATGCGCGGGTACCGCCTTGAGGGTGTTAAAAGAGGAATAGCCGCAGCCAAAGTCGTCTATCTCGATCAAAAAGCCGTACGCACACAGTCGCTCCACCACGTCGATAATCTGCGCGGTAGACTTTGCAAACGCGGATTCTGTGATTTCCAAACGCATCAGGTAGATGGGTACGCGATATTTCTCTACAAAGCCGGTAATCGTTTCATAAAAGCCCTCTTGAAAAATATCATAGCGCGAAACGTTGACCGACAGCGGCAGCGGCACCTTGCCCATATCCAGCCATTTTCGTATCAACATACAGACCTGCTCCCAAATGCTCTTATCCAATTCATAGATAAAGCCGTTGGATTCAAACAGTTGTATAAATGCCGCCGGTGAAAGCAGCCCCTTCTGCGGATGGTTCCATCGGGCAAGCGCTTCCGCGCCGATCATGGCTCCGGTGGAATGGTTGTACTGCGGCTGTAAAAAAGGTACGAACTGCCCCGTCTGCAGCGCGAATTGCATCTCCGTCGTAATTTCCTGCTTTTCCAGCATCTGCGCACGCATGGAGTCGTCGTACCACGCGTAGCGCGTATCAAAACGCCCTTTGGTGGAACGAAGCGCAAGCAATGCCCTGTCGCACATCAGCGCAACGTCCAACGCCGGGTTCTCTACCTTGTAAATACCCATACGCGGAACGAACTTAAAGTTGGCCTCCGCCTGCTCGGCAAACGTATGCTCGATGTTGGTCAGCGCCTTATCCGGGTCAAAGTCCGCCGCTTCGCGGCAGCAAATAAAATGATCCGCGTCATACCTTGCATATACCGCAAGCCCCGGTATTTGCAAAGCCTGCGCTTTATAGCTGTCGCCCACATGGCGAATATACGCGTCCCCCGTTTCCGCGCCGAATATGTCGTTGAAAACCTTGAAGTCATCCATATCCCAACGTGTAATGACATATCGCTTCTCCGGATTTTCACGCAGCAGGCGTGCCGTGTGGCGAAAGAAACCGTATTTATTGTATATCCCGCTTTTTTCGTCCATATCCATGGAGCGCAGCTCCCGCTCAATCGCGCGGTTCTGCTCCGCGATTTTGTCCGCTTCCCTGCGCGCCATGATGTTTTTGATTCGATGAATCACGATCTGCGGATTGATGGGCTTCGTCAGCACATCCACCGCCCCGCCCTCCAGCGCGCCGATCTGCGTATCCAAATCCTCGCTGGCGGTCACCACGACGGTGGGAATATCACGTAGGGCGACGTCCTCGTGCATGACGGCCATCACGCCAAAGCCATCCAGCTCCGGCATGGAAATGTCCAATATGAGTATTTCTATATTGGGAACGCTGTAAAGCGCTTCAAGCGCCTCTACGCCGTTTTTTGCTTCAATAACCCGATACTCGTCTTCAAATATGGCACGCATAAGACTGCGGCTGGATTCCGCATCGTCCGCGACAAGCATGATCTTTTTTTCAGTTTCCATATCACCCATGCGTAATACGCTCTCCCGTAATCTTGATCTCTCCGACTCGTGGAATGTATTGCTGTACCATCGACGCTCTCACTATATCGTATATTTCCTCTAAAATCAACCGTTCGTTCTCGCGGATGCGACAGCTTACAATTTCCAGCCCCGCAAGCCTTGACATTGCAAGAAGCAAACTGTATCATCCAATGAAATAGAATTGCTTTATGGATAAGGAGAATCACATGCTGGGCGCGTTGCTGAACACTGGCTCTATCATAGCCGGAAGCTTAATGGGCCTTTTACTGGGAAAGGGTTTACCGGAGCGTGTCACCGACCGAATCATGAAGGGTTTGGCGCTTGTGGTCATGTATATCGGCGTTACAGGTCTTCTTAAGGGAGAGAACCAGCTTGTCACCATACTCGCCGTCGTACTGGGCGGCGGTTTGGGCGCATGGCTGGATCTCGACGGGCATTTCAGCCGTTTTGGAGATTTTGTAAGCGCCAAGCTCGCCAAGGGCGACAGCCGCTTTTCCGC
>JAQVRG010000108.1 GCA_028701165.1 Eubacteriales bacterium
CCAAGATGGTATCCGAATATGTATCCCTCGGCGATTACGCCGGCGCCAAGCGCGTTTTCCGCGTGGCGCTGCTCATCTTGGCGGGCATCGGCCTTTTTACGGGCGCGCTGATGTTTGTGGGAAGCGGCGCGCTTGCCAAGCTTTCCACCTTCACGGAAGCGTCGCTTAGCTTTAAGGCGCTTGCCCCGGCGCTCTTCTTCGTGTCCGTCATGTGCGCTTACAGAGGGTATTTGCAAGGCATGCAGATGATGACCGGCACCGCCGTATCGCAGGTCGCCGAACAGGTGTTCAAGCTGATCATCGGCTTGTTTTTAGCCATCAAGCTTCTTCCCAAAGGCCCTGAATACGCCGCCATGGGCGCGCTCATCGGCGTAACGATCTCCGAGCTTGCTGGGTTAGTCGTCATCATCGTTTACTACTACGCCAAGCGGGATATGTTTGAAGGGCAGATCGAAAAGCAGACCGCCTTTCGGGATATCCAGCGCGGCACGATGGCAAACCAGCTTGTGGCGATCGCCCTCCCCATCACCATCGGCGCGTCCATCAGCCCGCTTTCGGGCATTGTGGATTCCGCGCTGATCGGGCGCATACTTCGCGGCCTCGACTTTACCGAGGAAGCCGCAAAAACCGCCTTTTCCCTGCTGCGCACCAACGTGACCACGCTCGTCAACATGCCAAGCGTGCTGACCATGGCGCTTGCCATGAGCCTTGTGCCCGCCATCTCTTATGCCATGGCGCAGCGGGATTATAAAAGCGTGCGCGCCAACGTGCAGCTTGGCTTAAAGCTGGCGCTCATCATAGGCTTGCCCTGCGCCGTCGGCCTGTTCATCCTAAGCAAGCCCGTTTTAGCGCTCCTGTATCCTTCTCTGTCTCCCGTCAATCTGGAAATCGCTTCGGAGCTTTTGAAAACGGCTTCGGTTGGCGTGTTGTTCCTATCGCTTGTGCAGAGCATGACGGGCGCGATCCAAGGGATCGGCAAGCCGAGCATACCCGTGTTCAATCTCTTTATTGGCTTCATCCTCAAGGTCGCCGTCATGTGCGCGCTCATCCGCATACCGCGCATCAACATTCATGGCGCGGCCGTATCCACGGTGGTACTCTACGCTTACGCGGGGCTTGCAGACGTCGTATACGCGCTTCGCGTTACCAAACTGCGTGTACGCATGCTGGACGTTGTGCTTAAGCCCGTCGTTTGCACGTCCGCCATGGGCGTAGCCGTCTATTTCTGTTACGAGCTTCTCAAGACTCACGGCAGGCTGGGTACGCTCCTGCCTATCCTTGCGGGCGTCGCCGTATACGCGCTGCTTTGCGTATTGCTTCGCGTATTCAGCGAAACCGAGCTTATGCAAATTCCCGGCGGCAGAAGGCTGCGCCGCATCATGTACCGCAAATAATACCGGAGGCAAACCCCTATGCCTGTTCTTACCGTTATCCCTCTCTCCATCCCCGGCTGCTTAAGCGAAAACGCCAAGGCCGCCATACGACAGGCGAACCGCCTGTTTTTGCAGACGGACGCGCATCCGAGCGCCGCGTGGATCAAGGACGAGGGGCTTTCCTATGTCTCGATGGACGATCTGTATGAGGGCAGCGCGGATTTCGACGCGCTCAACGCCGCCATCGCCGCGCGCCTTATTTGCCAAGAGGACGCCGTATACGCCGTCCCCGGACGCGGCCCGGGAACGGCGCAGCTTGCGGCGCTTCGTTTGGCGGCGAAGGACGCGCAAACGGAACTGCGCCTCTGTGCGGGCGTAGGCTACGGACAAGCCGCCCTCGCAGCGTTGGGCGAAAGCCCGGACACGGCGCGCGTATGCACCGCCATGTCCCTTAGCAACGCCATGATCGACACGCGCAGCACGCTTTGCGTCGAAGAGGTCGATACGCCGCTGCGCGCGGGCGAGATCAAGCTTCGCCTGTCCGACGCGTATCCCGACGCTTATCCCGTATCCCTTTGCGTTATGGACGCGTATGGCGCGTACGCCGCGCATACCCTTCCCCTCTATATGCTGGATCGCCAGCCGGCAGCGCTCTATTACGCATCCACCGTGCTGATCGTGCCGCCGGCGTCGCTCACCGAACTTTCCCGCTACTCCATGGAGGATCTTCTTAGCGTTATGCGCAGGCTTCGCGCCCCCGGCGGCTGCCCGTGGGACGCGGAGCAGACCCACGCCTCCCTTCGCAAGTCCTTGCTGGAGGAGACCTACGAGGTGCTCCAAACCATCGACGACGAGGATACGCCGGCCATGTGCGAGGAGCTTGGCGATCTGCTGCTGCAAATCGCGTTTCACACCATCATCGAGGAGGAGAAGGCCGGCTTTACCATGCAGGATGTGACAAGCGGCCTCGTGGGCAAGCTGATCTACCGCCATCCGCACGTTTTTGGCGATACGGCTGTAAAAAACGCGGATGAAGTGCTTGTGAACTGGGAAAAACTAAAGAAGACGGAAAAGCACATGGGCACGCAGTCGGAGGTCATGGACGCGCTGCCCCGCGCGCTGCCTGCGCTCATGTACAGCACAAAGGTGCAGAAAAAGGCCGCCGATGTGGGCTTCGACTGGAAGGAAGCCGCACCCGCGCTCGATAAGGTCTATGAGGAGGCCGACGAGGTAAAGGCTGCGATGCTGGAAAACAACGACGCGCATATCGAGGAGGAGCTTGGCGATCTGCTCTTTGCCTGCGTCAATGTAGCGAGGCTGCTCCACAAGGACAGCGAGCTTATGCTTCGCGCCGCCGCGGACAAGTTCGTGCGCCGCTTCAAACGCGTCGAAGCCGCGGTTTTGGCGGACGGAAAACGCATGGAGGAGCTGCCGCTTGAGACGTTGGACGCCTACTGGGACAAGCTAAAGCATACGCGCTGATTTTCGCCCTGCGCTTTGGCTTTTTCACGAAAAAAAGGCTTGTGTTCCTTCAACCTTGCTGATAGAATAGAAGCCGGTCGAAAAAACCGTTATTAATAACACACAGGAGGATCAACCCATGAATAAGACCGAATTGATCGCAGCCGTCGCAGAGAAGAGCGCGCTGTCCAAGAAAGACGCTGAGAAGGCCGTCACCGCTGCCCTCGATACCATTACCGAAACGCTGGTAAAGGGCGAGAAGGTTCAGCTGGTAGGCTTTGGCGCTTTTGAAGTACGCGAGCGTCCCTCCCATAAGGGTCATAACCCCATGACCGGCGCTGAGATCACCATTGCGGCCAGCAAGAGCGCTGCTTTCCGCGTAGGCAAGGCGCTTAAGGATGCCCTTAATTAAGGCTCCCGCGATAGCAAAAACCGCGGCGGCGCATCTGCGCCGCCGCGTTCTTTATTCTTAATCCGTTGCTTTAACCTGCAAAGCCCGCGTCAAGAAGGTCGTCCTGCTCGACTTCCTCCGTTGTAAGTGCGCCGGAGGAATCCGCGGGGGTTGCGCTTTCCTCCGATGCCGGCGTGCGCTCAGGCGCTAAGCTTGTTTCCGGCCGCGGCGTTTTTGGGGGCTTCGGCGTCGTTTCCGCGACAGGCGACGGCGTGATATCCGCCGTGGGCTCGGGCGTTGGCAGTCCCATCCGCGCCGCGTAAGCCGCAAGCTGCGCTGCCTCGTCGTAGGGGAACATGGAAATGTCGGGGCGCGTCTTGCGGATTTGGATATAGCCCTCAATATCCCAATACCGGATCTTATACCAGCCCTTCTCCGGGTCGGTTTCGAGTATATTCAGGCTGGTATCGCGCGGCATGCGGCAAAGCTTTTCCGCCTTCACGTCAGGCTCAGCAAACACATCCGTGGTGGTCTTGGTCGCGCGGCCATTTTCGTAGGTCTCCACCGCGTCCTTCTGATAGGTAACATAGATGCGCTTGACATAGCCCTCCCGGTCGTCCACCGCGACCTTGACCCACGGGTCGCCCTCCTGCAACACCCGCACCTCCGTGCCGGCCTTTAGGCGGCGGATAAACTCATCGTTGCTGCCGTTGCCCGTGCGAAGCTGCGCGTTATCAAACGTCACCCAAGCGTGCCGGTCCGCAAGCTCCGGCGCGTCGTCCGCGATCGCCGCCTGATACGCCTTGTACGCCTCGTAATCCAAGGGCGATTTCAGGCTCTTTTTCTCCGCCTTCGATAACGGCGGTTCATCGTTGCCTATGGTGATGCTGCTGCCGGGGCAAATATTATAATAAACCCATTTCGCGTACTCCACATATAAACGGATACAGCCATGCGAAGCGCGTTTGCCCATGTTGCTAAAGGGCGTGCGCAGAAGCTTTTGTACGTCCCTGCCGCTAAAACCTATGGAGTGGATATAGATGCCGCGCACCACCTGCGTCCAATAGCGGGCGTATTCGCCGTTAAAATGCGCGAATTTGCCGAAGCGCTCCTTGCCGCCGATCTTATAGGTGCCCGTCGGCGTGGGCGTAAGATCCGCGCCCGTACTGCAAAGCATGCGGCGTACGATACGCGTATACGCGCCGTCGTCGTCCTTTTCGTAAGCGGTCAAAACCTGATCCCGCATATTCAAATACAGGCGGTATCTATCGGCGTCCGTATTCTTCATCTCGTCGCGCGCCAAAGCCGTCGCGCCTGTGCACAAGGTCGCGGCTAATAACGCCAAAGCGGCCAGCCGCCGCAATATCCCTTTTCTCATGCCGTATGGTTCTCCCGCAGTTCCTCTAAAATATCCGGCTGATACGCACGCTCGGTTTCCGTATCCAGCGTTTCCAATATATCGTTTATTTCTGTAGTTCCCGCGCGGTACAGCGCGATCACCTCGTCAGAGCGTACGCACAGCGGCGTGAGCGTATAGTTCTCTTCGATCTTCTCCCCCGCCATCGCGCATAGCAGCATCCGCACGGCAAGCCTTCCCGCGCCATATTGGTTTTCGCCCACAGCCGTACCCATGAGGAAATGCGCCTCGATCATGGCTTCCATATGCGCGGGTAAAAGCCCCACAGTACAGATCTCCACCGCGTCGCCCCGCTTCGCCGCCTTGAGAACGTCAAAGCCGCATAAAGCAAGCTCCGGCGCGTCCGTGAACACCGTATCCAGCCTGCCCGGCGTAATGCCGGAAAGCGCGTCGCCAAGCCACGCCGCCGCCCGCTCCTCTATAACCTCCATGGAGCCGTCGCTGGGCGTGAACATGCCTTTATCCTGCAATTTTCCATCGGAGGTCATGGCTAGATACGCTTCGCGCGCCCCGCCGTCCTGTTCGGCGAACACGCCCAGTACGCGAACGGGCGCTTCATGCGAAGGATAGGTATACATGGCCTGTAAAGCGGCTGCCGGAGCCGCCGCGCCGTCATAGACAATCCCAATACAGCCGTCCGGAATCGCGGGCGAATGCGCGTCGTTCGCGGTATGATAGATCACGGGGATCGAAGCCGCCACGGGGACTTTAGCATAGCTTAGAATCATGCCGTCTCCCGCGGTTTCGCCATGCTTTACCCACACGACTGGAACGCCAAACTCCTCAGCCTGCGCCTGTACGCCCTGCATAAACCATTCGTCGGCCGATTCATCGCAGGCAATGGTCACGTCCTTACCAAACACCTTCTTCATGCCGATCGGCTCCGGCGTCGGAACCGGCGTGGGCGCGGGTACAGCAACGGGCGCCGCGCAGCCCGCGGCAATAAAAAGCAATATCCCCAGCGCTGCGGCGATCAGTTTTTTCATGCGTTTCTCCCACATATTTCCTTTTTTCAAGAAAAAAGCGCATGCCCGCACGCGCTGTACATTCTCGACAAATTCCGACGTATTATACCATATGGCGCGCCGCTTGTCCACGAATTCACGCCGACTCTCCGACTTTACTTTTCCATTATATTCCTGTTTCAAGAAAATATGCCCCCGTAAAAAACAGCCCCATAAACGGCATTGCATTGGGGCTTGCGCGCACGCGGTTTCTATGTTACTATGTGCAA
>JAQVRG010000004.1 GCA_028701165.1 Eubacteriales bacterium
CGTATGCAATATTTCTCTTGTATGCGACATGAAAGAAAATGGAATCGAAAACGATTTAGTTATTGACTTATGCTAATAATGATTGTATGATGTAAGGGAAATAATTAACATATGCTATTAAATAATGGCAATACGCCAATTACGGAGCGATACTATGGCACGACCGAGAAAATGGAAAAACGTATGCGCGCTGCCGCCGATCAACGAATTTTTAACCTATGGCGCGCCGGGAGCCCCCGTTCCTTCCCAAATCATGACGGTGGAGGAATACGAGGTCATCCGCTTAATCGATAAAGCGGATATGACGCAGGAGGAATGCGCTGTGCAGATGGGCGTATCGCGCCCTACGGTGCAGATCATCTATAACAGCGCGCGCAAGAAGCTTGCGGACTATCTTACCGGCGGCGGGCGGCTGCGCATAGGCGGCGGCGATTACCGCTTATGCGAGGAACGCCACGCGCATTGCGAGCCGGAGTATTGCAGACGCTACGGCTGCCGCGTTCGCAGCGGCGGCTGATCGGCACAAGGCCGGTTTTCGCCACGGGGTGGTTGCGTTCTATAGCGTTTTGTTATAAAATATGCTTAGTGAAATCTGTGCTTAGCGATCGCATCGATTCGGCGGAGGCTGTTGGGTGAAAAACATCGCGCTATTATCGACATTTATAGCGGAAACGCACGCGCATCAAGTGATCGCGGGCATTTTACAATGCGCCGCGGAAAACGACTGCAACGTTGTGATCTATACCTGCAAAATGCAATACAATACCGCCAACAAAACCACGCTGGGCGATTATATGGTGTTCGATCTGCCGGATTTCTCTCAATTTGACGGCGTGATCGTGGCAAGCTCGACCATATGGTCGGACGAGGTGACGATGGAGGTGCAGCGCCGCGTCAGGGAATCCGGCGTGCCGGCCGTTAGCTTGGAGCGCATGACGCATGGCATGTATAATGTGCTTATTGACAACAAAGCCGCCATGAAGGAGCTTGTGCTGCACATGATACGCGCGCACGGACATACGCGCATCAACTATATCGCGGGCGTAAAGGATAATGCGGAGGCGATCGCACGCTTTGAGGCTTATAGGGAGGCGCTGGAGGAAAACGGCATCCCGTACGAGCCGGAGCGCGTCTATTGGGGGGAATGGAGCAAGCTAAACGGCGAAGAGGCTGTGGAAGCCTTTATGGCCTCGGGGCTGCCCATACCCACGGCGATCATCTGTTCGAGTGACAAGAACGCGCTTGGCGCATATAACCGCCTGACGCGGGCGGGTATACGCGTGCCGGAGGATATCGCCATCACGGGTTTTGACGACGATGCGGAGGGCATGTATCATGTGCCCGCGCTCACCTCGGTCGCCCGCATGCCGAAGCTGTCCGGCTATATGGCCTGCAAGGCGATACTGGGGGGTATCGCGGACGCGGATATCAACGTGCCCCTGTTTATCAAAACGGAATCCGTGTTTAGGGAAAGCTGCGGCTGTAAGAACAGCCATCCCGTACAGGAGGAGCTTTTCCGCAAGCTGTATTTCCAAAATTTAGATAAGACGGAACGGCTGGAGCGCCTTACGGAGCATATGGCGCATGGCCTTACAATGGTTGAAAGCTTTGAGGATCTGAAGGATGTGCTCAAGATGCACGTGCCGGATCTTGCGTGCGATACGTTCCATTTGTTCGTGTTTGACCGCGTGCTCAAGGAAGAGGATATGGATACGCTGGAGAGAGCCGCAACCTACGACGGCAGCATCGCATTGAACTGTCACAGCGAGAAGGTGACGCTGCTGCTCGGCTTTGACAACGGCGTGTTCTGGGATAGCGCGGATATGGATATGCGCGCCTTTTTATCGTATATCAAACAGAAGAAAAAGGCGGGCTATTATGTGCTTGCCCCCATCCATTTTGCGGATCATCTGTTCGGTTACTGCATTTGCGGCAACAGCGAGCTGCAGTTGGATAGCGAAATGTTCTATACGGTCATGACGGATATTGGGAACGCCATTGAAACCATTAAAAAGCAGCAGCTCATGCAGGCGATGATCGTGAAGCTTGACAGCATGTGGGGCTACGATGCGCTGACCGGCGTTTATAACCGCGCGGGCTTTAAAAAATACGGCAGCCGCGTGTGGAATGAGAGCGTCGAGAAGAAAACCAGCCTAATGCTGCTTTTTTCCGATCTCAACGGGTTGAAAACGATCAACGATCTGTACGGGCATGACGAAGGGGATCGCTGCATCAAGGCGCTTGCGGATGCGTTTCGCGCGCAGCGCCATCACGGCGAGGTCGTCATGCGCTACGGCGGCGATGAGTTTGTGATGATTACCGCCAATGTTTCGGAGCAGTACGCGGAAAATTACGTGAAAGCGCTTACCAAAGCGCTGGAGGATTACAATGCCTTAAAGCAGCCGCCACAGCCCGTCAGTGCGAGCTTCGGCTACTGTATGCTCTATCCCTGTGCGGACGATTCCATGGAGGACGCCATCCACGCGGCGGACGTTCGTATGTATGAAACCAAAAAGAAAGAACGCTGCGAAAGATAGCAGCGCTACATATCCAATAACGGCCTTGCGATTTCAAATTTGATCGAGGTAAGCTCGGCGTCGCCGGTGGGGATCTCCGCCATGACGAGGACGAGCCTTGCGTCCTTTTCTTCAACGCCCGTTCGATACCCCACAAACCAAGATATTTCACGGCTCTTATCATTGCCGATTTCCGCCGTGCCGGTTTTGGCGGCCACCTTGCAGCCGCGCACCTTGAGATTGCGCCCCGTGCCGTTGATGGTAGGGTCTACCACATCCTCCAGCATGGGCGTAAGCGTCATGATGGCGTCGGAGGATATAACGTCGTATTTCCATGTGCGGCTTTCCTCGCGCGATACGGCACGATAAAGAAAACCGTCCTCCTCATACATGCCCTCGATCATACGCGGCACGGGGATATCGCCCGCGTTTGCAAAGGCGCTGAACATGGCGGCAAGCTGCAAGGGCGCGGTCAGTATTTCGCCCTGTCCATAACCGCTGTCGGCCAAAAGCTTGTAGTTGATCTCGGTTTCCTCGTTGATCAGCTGCGGCTCTGCAACGGCGATATCGAAGGGGATGGCTTCGGTAAAGCCGATATTTTCCATATAATCGCGGAAGCGATCCCAGCCAAGCAGCAGCGCGGCGTTTGCAAAGAAAATGTTGTCCGAATGGATCAGCGCCTTGCGCATATTGAGCGGACCCGCGATGGGGTAATTGATATGCGTGCGCTTGATGGGCGTCCAGATCCAATTCCCGTATTCCTCGGGCGTCCAATAATCCTTTTCGATTTGCCTGTCGTCAAAGGCATAGTCCGGCGTGAGCACGGCGCTGTCAAGCGACGCGGCGGCCGTGAAAGCCTTCATGGTGGAGCCGGGGGGATACAGACCCTGCGTGACGCGGTTGATCAGCGGCTTGTTCGGCTGTTCGAGAAGCTTGTTGTAGTCGGTCTTGCTGATGCCGCGGGCAAAGAGGTTCAGATCATAGGACGGGTAGGAAGCCATAGCGTCGATCGTGCCCGTAATGGGATTCATCACCACGACCGCGCCGGCGGTGGTATCGCCGTATAGGGCAAGGTCGAGCAGCTCCTCAAGCTCCTCCTGCAAGTCGATATCGACGGTCAGGTTGATGTCGCTGCCGTTCTTGGCAGGGATTTCATAAAAGGTACGCCGGTTGTTGCCTTCGGCGGTGCGTATATAGATGATCTCGCCCTCCTGCCCGCGCAGGACGGATTCGTATTGACGCTCCAAGCCAAGGCGTCCTACGAGTGAATCCGTGTTGTAGGGCGTCTGCCCGTCGGGCAGGGCGGCGTTGAGAGCTTCGAGCTGCGACTCCTCCACGGGGCCAACATAGCCGATGATATGCGCCATCAGGCTGCCGTAGGGGTACTCGCGCTGCGTGCCGTAGTTGCCGTAGTCCACGCCGATGCCGTCCACGGATAAAAGCTGCTGCTCTGTGGATTCCTCAAATTCGTCCGTATAATAGGTTTTGAGTACGGCCATATCGTTATATTCTTTTTCAAGCGCCTTGCGAAGCTTGTCCGGATTCATATCCAAAAGACGCGCGGTCTGCGCGACGAAAAGCTCTGTGTCCTTTATTTTGGAAGGCACGGCGTAAACGGTGATGGTTCCGGCGGTCATGGCGAGCACCGTGTTTCCCGCCATGATCTCGCCGCGCGCGGCGGGCACGGAAGCCTTTCGCACCGTGTCGCCCCAGCGCATGTCCGCAAAGATCATGCCGGGCGACCATTCGATGAACCACCGGCCGTCCTCGCGTATAAGGATGACGCTGCAATGCTCTGTAAAATCCCCAAGCAGCGACGAATGATACAGGATATCATAGCTGCCCTTGGAAATGATTTCCCCTTCCTCCAGCGTGACGTTGCCGTATTCCACGGCGGTAATACCCAGCACCTCCGCAATGCCCTTGTATTTTTGCACGAAGGCCTCCAGCGTGATGCGCCCGTCCGTTTCCGTATCGGTTACATTCTGTACGTCGGAGGCGAGAAGGTCGTAAGCCGCGCCGTATTCCCCGTTTTGGATGTGCGAAAAATAGGCGTCCATGACCGCTTGGCAGGAGGATGTGCGTATACCGCAGCCGCCAAGCGACGTCAAAAGTATGACGACGCACAACAACGCGCAGGTTGTCCTTTTCGCTTCCATATGTAACTTATTATACCTTGCCGCGCGGTTTCTGTAAACGGCGGCGCGGGCTTTGTCACATGACGTTCATTGACATATGGGGGCGCATTCGGTAAAATATACGGGCATGGACGTGATCAAAATGCGACCCTCGGGACGAGGAAATTTTATACGGGATCATGAATGGATCGTCGTGCTTATACTGGCGCTGCTTGCGTCCGCTTCGGTCTGTTGGTGCGTTTTTACGTTTTTACAGCCCGACGGAAGGATCGGCGTTACGCTTGACGACGGCGGCCGTGTTGCGCGTTTGCGCGTGCAGCCCTGCACGGTGGAAGAGCTTCTTACGCAAACCGGTACGGCGCTTGCCGCATCCGATATCGTTACCCCTGCGTCCGATACGCCTTTGCAGGACGGCGATGCTGTTCATATTACACGCGCTTTCCCCGTGGCGGTGGCCTCGGGCGGCACGGTACGCGTGCTGCATATGGCCGAGGGTACGGTGGGCGAGGCGCTGACCCAAGCGCAGGTGCATTATGACGTGGACGACGAGCTTTCCCATCTTGCCTTTGCCGATGTAACGGCGGGCATGCGCATTACGCATACCAGCGTGGAGGAAAAATACACCTCCACCAACAAAACGCTCTATTTTCAAGATAAAACCGTGAAGGACGATTCATGGTACACGGAAAAAAAGGAAGTGGAGCAGGACGGGAAAAACGGCAGTAAGCAGGTTACGCAGCGCATTACGACCAAGAACGGCGTGGAGGTATCCCGCGAGGTCGTCGATCAGGTGGTGTTGGAGCCCGCGGTGGATCGCATCACGCGCGTGGGCACCAAGATCCATTATCAAACGCATTATCAAGGCGAGACAAGGCTTTATAAGCCGGCGCCCAAGGCGGGCGAGGACGGCTGGACCAAGATGGAGGTCTATCGCGTGACCGCCTACTGCACGGGCAGCCGCACGGCTACCGGCACGCGGCCTAAGCTTGGCTGTATCGCCGTAAATCCCAAGCTTATTCCCTATGGCAGCCAAATCTACATCAAGGGCTACGGATACGGTACGGCGCAGGATACGGGCGCGTTCCGGAACTATGCGTCACCCAAGAACAACGCGATCGACCTGTGGTTCAATACCGAAAGCGAAGCGCGCAGGTTCGGCTCCAAGTATAACGTGACCATACTGGTCAAACTGAAATAACGGGCACGCATGAGAAAAGACCGGATCGAACAACTGCAGTCTATGCTGGATAGCCTAAGCCTCATGCCCAACAAGGCGCTGGGGCAGAATTTTTTGGTGGACGACGTTGCAATCAGCCGCATACTGGATGCGGCCGACGTGCGTGGTCAAGCCGTGCTGGAGATCGGCCCCGGCGCGGGCGCGCTTACAGAGGGGCTTTTGCAAAGGGCGAAGACCGTTGCGGCGGTGGAGATCGACGCGCGGATGTGCGCGCTTTTGCGGGCGCGCTTTGGCAACGCGCTTTTATTGTATAACGAGGATTTTCTCAAGACGGATCTGTCCGCGATCCATCGGGCGCTATGCGGCGGCGCTTTTTGCGTAACGGGCAATCTGCCCTACTATATCACAACGCCTGTCTGCATGCGCCTGCTTACGAGCGAGCTGCCCATTTCGCGCATGACGCTGATGGTGCAGCAGGAGGCTGCGGTGCGCTTTTTCGCGCTGCCCGGCGCGCGCGTATACGGCCCCATGTCGGTACTGACGCAAGTCTATTATACGCCGTCGCGCGTGATGGAGCTGTCGCCCGAGAGCTATTATCCGCAGCCGGACGTCAACTCGTCCGTGGTGACGCTTTTGCGAAACGCGCAGCCGTTTCTTTCCAACCTTGCGTCCCTTCTCAAGGCGTGCTTTGCTATGCGACGCAAGACCATAGCCAACAATCTAAAAGGCTACGGCGGCAAACAGCCCGCTATGGACGCGCTCGCCGCTTGCGGCATAGCGCCCGCCGCGCGGGCGGAAACGCTTGCGCCGGAGCAATTTGTACAGCTTTGCGAACAGCTATAATTCGATGGCCGACAGCAGCGCCGTTGTGATCAGCGGCGCGTTTTTTTCGTACATATCGTCAAGCTGGGAAAGCGGGAGCGGATTTTGTCCCCGCCCCGCTTCCACGGTATAGCCCGGCCGGTCAAACGCTTGTATGAACCAGTCCTTGTAGCCGGCAAAGGCGGAGGCGTAAGGGGTATCTTCCAGCGCGTAGCCGGAGGCTTCGGCGAGCGCGCGCCCTATACGCGCGGCGGCTATGGGATCGCGTTCGCCGTAGCGCCAATAGATGACCTCGCCCTGCGTGTGATAAGCGAGGATCAGCCGAAAATCCTTGGCGCGGGTAAAGTCGTACACAGCGCGGCTTTCGGGAGCGCTAAGCGGCGCAGAACCCACATAATCCCGTGGACCCGGGCCTGTGACGCCCTGCGCTGCCTTGATTTCCCGCGCCGTATCCCAGCCTGCCGGATAATTAAGATTGAGATCCGTACCCGTCGCGTTCGCTTTCCACCCTTCCGGAAAGGGTACGTTGGGCTGGGTTTGGGCAAGCTGCCTCGCGGCTGCCATCACGTCGGGCGAAGCCTGCGCGTTGGCGATATCCATGCCGTCCGGATCGACCAGCGGCGTTAGAAACAGCGTCGTATTATAAAAAAGATCGCTTGCTGGCGTACCGCTTATCGCGTCGCCCGTCTGCGTGGCGCGCGCGTAGGCTTCCAAATAGCGAAGCACCAGCAAAGAGGTGATCCATTCGTTGCCGTGGTGGGCGGCGTTGATATAAACCTGCTTTTCTCCTCTACCCATCGAAAGCGTGAAAAGGGCGCGTCCCAACACGCTGTAGCCGATGGTTTGCAGCCCCACAAAGGAATACTCGTTGGCAAGGCGCGCGGTGCGCGCGAGAATATCGGCGGCGCGTATCGTTTCTGCCATACTATACCAACCCCGTGAGCAGGCGCTCGCAGTCCTCTACATTGCGGGACAGATCGTGTATATAGCCGGAAAGAGAAGACATTTTACTTACCCCCGTCATGCCTAAGAATTGCCGGTTTACATCCACAAGCTGCCGGTACAGCTTAAGAAGCATATTGAAGCGTTCCCGCTGGGCGGAAAGCTCCTTCTCCTGCGCGCTGATGCGCGCCTGCAATGCCGCCGTATCGGCGCCCGGCGCGCCGTTTCGCATCTCCTCCAGCGTCCGCATCGCCTGTGCGCCGCGGCTTGCGCTTACGGCAAGCGCGCCAAGGCTTTCAAAGAACGCCGTTACATCCAGTCCGTCCACTTGGTCAAGCTCACGCACCACGCCGCAGAGCACATCCACAAGCCCGCTTTGCTTTCGGGGTCTGCCCGCCCGCGTGATCCGTGCGTGCGCGTAAGGGTCAAAGACGCTTATGCCCTCCTGCGTCAGCGTTTCCAGCATGCGCCGCACGCGTGGCGCGTCGGTTTTGAGAAGCGAGCGATATTTGTTCTGGTAACGCAGCATCGCCTTGGTATCGCCCTTGCCCAAGGCGAGCGTGCACGCGCGCACGGACGTGCCGTTTGCAAGGCCGATGAGCACCTCGCGCAGCAGCATATCGATCTCTTCCTCGCTGAAGGGAACGAAGGCCGTGCTGCACGGCAGCGACGCAAGGCTCTCGTCCGCCTTGACTCTGGCGTAATAGTAGTTGCGTATGCTGTTGGGCTTGCGGCCGGTGGCCTGCGCGACGCGCTCGAACACCAGCTTTAGCGGCTGCCCGTTGCCGCGCGCTTTTTTGACCTCGGTGAAAAGCAGTTGATTTTCCGCTTCCCTCCATCCTGTGTGTAGCATAAGATTCTGCATATATCCGCCCCCTGTTTTGGATTTACAAACAGTATTAACCATCAAGGCAAAAAATAACCAAAGCCATCTTGTGACAGCTTTGGTTGATACTTAGATATATGCGCGGGGGTCGGCGCGTATTACATTTCTAAATTCCCGGTGGTGCGGGGGAAGGGGAGTACGTCGCGGATGTTCTGCATGCCGGTGACATACATGACCATGCGTTCAAAGCCCAAGCCGTAGCCCGCGTGCTTTACGCCGCCGTACTTGCGAAGATCGAGATACCAGTCGTAGCTCGAGCAGTCCATGCCGGTCTCCTCGATGCGCGCCTTAAGCACGTCAAAGCGCTCCTCGCGCTGGCTGCCGCCGATGATTTCGCCTACGCCCGGCACCAATAGATCCGCCGCGGCGACGGTCTTGTTGTCGTCGTTGAGGCGCATATAGAAGGCTTTGATCTCTTTGGGGTAATCCGTAACGAACACGGGGCGTTTGTAGATCTGCTCCGTTAGATACCGCTCGTGCTCGGTTTGCAGATCGCACCCCCAGTAAACGGGATACTTGAAATCCGCGCCGCTCTTTTGTAAAAGCGCCACGGCCTCGGTATAGGTGATGCGGGCAAAATCCGAATCCACGACGTTGTGGAGCCTGTCAAGAAGCCCCTTGTCGATGAAATTGTTGAAGAACGCCATCTCGTCGGGGCAGCGAGACAGCACCGTGCGGATGATGTGCTTGACCATCGCCTCCGCTACGTCCAAATAGCCCGTGAGATCACAGAAGGCCATCTCCGGTTCGATCATCCAAAACTCCGCCGCGTGGCGGCCGGTGTAGGATTTTTCCGCGCGGAAGGTGGGGCCGAAGGTGTAGATGTCGCGGAACGCGAGCGCGAAAGCTTCGCCGTAGAGCTGGCCGCTTACCGTCAGATTGGCGCTGGTTCCGAAAAAGTCCTGTTCGTAATCCACAGCGCCGTTTTCGGTGCGCGGCGGATCGTTAAGATCGAGCGTGGTGACCTGAAACATCTCGCCCGCGCCCTCGCAGTCGCTTGCGGTGATAAGCGGGGTATGTACATAAAGGAAGCCGCGTTCGTCAAAGAAGCGGTGGATGGCCTGCGCTACGACGCTGCGCACGCGGAAGGTCGCCTGAAAGGTGTTGGTGCGGGGGCGAAGGTGCTGGATGGTGCGCAGGTATTCCAGCGTATGGCGCTTCTTTTGCAGCGGGTAGTCGCTCTCGCACACGCCGACGACCTCGATGTGCTGCGCCTTGATCTCAAAGGGCTGCTTGGCCTCCGGCGTAAGTTCCACAACGCCTGTGACGCTTACGGCACAGCCGGTATTGAACTGCTTCTTTACGTCGTTGGGTATATCGTTTTGCTCGTAAACCACCTGCACCGTCTGAAAGCAGCTTCCGTCGGACAACTCGATAAACCCTATGGTCTTGCTGTCCCGCGCCGTTTTGATCCATCCCGCGACCTCTACGCCGTTTCTATACGTCTCAGGCGTTTTGATCAGCTCGCAAAGCCGTACCATTCCCAAAGCCTCCCAAATAGCAAGAATAAACAATTATTAGGATTATATCGCATGCCGGTTTTATTTGCAAATCCTTATTCATACACTAAAACGCAGACAAGCAGCAAGCGCATGCGCAGCGGTCTGTCGATACGTCAAAAGGGGGTGCCGTATGTACGCTTCTCCGGTTCCGCTTATGGTCATCCGCACGGATACGGACGCGCTGGTCACGGTGAATGGACATGTATTGGGCGAATGCGGGCCGGACGCGCATGTGGCGATGCCGGTCTCGGATACGGGTGATTATTATGTATGCGCGATCCCGCTGACGGCGGGACACCGGATGCTTACCCGGAAGCTGCGCTTTGCGGACGGAAAGCTGCAAACCACCGATGTGCCGGACGTGGCGGTTTGCCTTTGGCCGGGCGGCGTGGCGGAATGTCTCCTGCAAACCCGCGTAGCTGAGGCGTGGCGGGAGAAGCCGCTTGTGCTTGCGCAGACGGTGTTTGGCGCGTATGCCCTTACGCTGTACCGGGAAACGGAGGTCAGGCTTTGCGTCGAGCAGCAGGGGCGGCCGCTTTATGCCTATATGCTGGGCGCGGGCGAGGACGGTTCCTTTCTGCCCTACGGCGAATATCTGGGCGTGCTGGTGCGGGGTGAGCGGGAACGTTTGGTTTTGCTCAATTCCACCATGCAGGACGTGTTGGATATACAAGGCGACGCGGTGTTTTTAGAGGAGGAGCCGGCCGTGATCGAGCGCGTGGGAACATTGCTCGGGCACGAAAGGCGCACGCGCTATCGTTTGACGGCCTCCGGCTTTTTGCCGTGCAAGCCGGAGACGGGCTTTTTTACGCGGGACTATGCGCCGCCGCGCGACGAGGCTGATTTGAGCGTCGCCTTCTTCGAGGCGGTGCGCGAGGGCTTCGAGACGGAGGCGATGGGGTATGTAACGGAATCGCTGCGCAAAAGCTTCGCCTTTGCGGATATAGGCGCTTTCTTGGGGGAATACGGCGCTGTGCGCCTGCCCGTCTCCTGCCGCAGCGGGCGCGTTGTGGGGCTGCTGCATGACGCGGACGGCGCAACGCGGGCAAGGCTTTACCGTTTGGCGTTCGAGCAGGGGAAAATCGATAATTTGGAAGAAATCTGACGGCGCGTATTGAACGCGCGCCCCATTCATGGCATAATAAAAAGACATTTGTGAGGGGGTGCGATCCATGCAGCTTCGCCGTCTCGCGTTGGGAATACGCTTTGATTTTGTGAATATCGCGCCGGACGCGCATGTGCAGCGTCTGGTATTCGAGGAGCTTTTGTCCGTGCTTACCCTGTCAGATATGCGCGGCTTGTCGCTCTATGGCGGAACGGATCCGACGGCGCCGGGGGAGAACATCTATCTTGCGGTCATCATGGGCGGCAAGCTCAAATGTATGCGGCGCATTTACGAGAAGCTGCAAGGGGATACGGCGTTGGATATGTACCTGTGTCCGGCGCAGCCTTTTTTGGAAAACAACAGGCTTGAGCGTGTGGAGGGGCTGACCTATTTCGGCGATGTAGGCGCGGACGGATATCTGCACGGCGGCGATGAACAGCTTCCCATCCGCGTATCCAAGGCGCGTGGGAGGCATCGCAGCGTGGGCCGAAACATACATATACTGCTTGCGCCCTCCGCGATGCCGCGCGTATCCGCGATGGACGCGGTGAAGCGATTGACCATCGCCGCGCGAAGCTCCTTTCCGGGCGTGCGCATCCTGCCGCTGCCCCTGATCGCGGGCGAGGGCTGCGTGAACGCTCTTGTGACGGCTACGGGCGGAAGTTTCCGGCATGTGACCGTTGCGGAAACGAAACAGCGCCTTACCTACGGTGTGCTGCGCGGCAGGATCGGCGTGATCGAGGCGCAGGAAGACGGCTACGCTACGGGCGTCGCCATCCGCAGAGCGCTCGACGAGGGCTTGAAGCGCATCTATATCATGGCGAACCGGGTTTCGGACGGCGGTATGGGGTGCGCGCGCGCCTTGGGCGTGAAATTCTACGACGCGGCCGGCGAGCTGATCACCGCGGGCAAGCCCACGCGCGTGGACGCCGAACTTCTGCATCCGCTTGCGCAGGGCGCGGCGTTTGTGCTGCTGTGCGCGGAGAAAACCGACACGCTGGGCGCTTTAGCCGAGAGCCTTTTGCGCGTGGAACACAGGGAGGCTGTGGACGGGATGCTTGACGCGGCGGATTTTGAGCGTTTGCTTACCGGCAAGGCGCTCGTTATCACGGGCGGCGAGGATATCTGCGCGCGCGAAAGCTTTGGCGAACGCGCTACGGAAAACGTGGTGGCGCGCTGCGCCAAGTTCCATGTGCCCGTTGTGGCGCTTACTTGCTGCGGCTGGGATCAGCCGGAGCTGCACGGAGAAAAGCGCACGGATATCATGGGGGTCGTGAAAGCGCCGCTTAAACCCGAAATGGACGACGAGCAGGCGGGCAAGGTATTCGATGAAACGGTGGACAGGTTGTTCCGTTTTATCCGTCTGGGACGGGACGTGGAAAAAATCGGCGCGCCCAAACGCGAGCCAAACCGCATACGCCGCTTACCGGCGGCCATACGCACGCGTCTGTCCGGCAATAAAAAGATCAAGGCAAAGGAGTAAGCATGGAATTTACGTTACGGGAAATTCGGCCGGAGGAGACCGAGGCGCTTGCAAGAAAAGCCAAAGCCTGTTTTACGTTTTTTGAACGGCTGGGGGTGGGCAAGCCCAGTCAAGGCATTGTGATTGAGGAAAACGGCGCTTTGTGCGGCGGTGCGTTTTTAAAAATCGTGGAGTTTCCCCAAGGAAAGCGAATCGGCTATTTCGACGTGGGCTTCGTATGTCCCGCCTATCGCGGCACGGGCGTCGCAGACAAGCTTTATAAGGGTGCTGTGGAATACCTGCAAGCGCGCGGCTGTCAATATGTTGCCGCCATGATCATCGATGAGAACATGAAAAGCAAGACGCGCGCGGAAGCGGCGGGTCTGCATGAGAGTATGTTTTTCGATATGTCCCGCTATGTCGGTTGGGGCGGCTGCGCCAAATTCTGCCTGCGCTTTTTTGCGGCTACCCTCACGGGTACCAACTGCAAGCTGTATACGAATATGCCGCAAAGCGACTGGGGCGAAGGGCCTTCGCTCGCGGTCATGGCGGCTTTCAACCTGATCGCGCTTTGTATAAGCGGATGGCTGTCAAAAGGCTTTGCGGGCTTCGAGCCCGCCATGCAGGGCGGCGCGCTGATGATCGCCGTGAGCACGCTGGGAAGCTTTCTCGGTTCCCGCATCGCGGGCGGCAGGTGGCGGTACGCCGTGCCCTCCGGCGGCGCGGGGCTGGCGTTTGCATTAACGGCGCTGGGCGGCTTTTATCCGTGGATGGGAAGAATGTATCCAATCAAGTATGAAAACACGCCGCAGGGCGCAAAAAGGCTTGGCATATGCGGCATGACGGAGTGGCTGTTTGTGCTGGCGGCAACGGTGCTGTGCTTATATGGCATGAAGCTGCACGCGGCGCTTGACAAGGCGGCTATGTACGGCTGCGTGTTTTTGCTCTATCACAGCATTCCCTGCTTTCCCTTCTCCACGATGGGGCAGAAACGGGATTGGGAATGGAATAAGCCGGTGTGCGTGGCGCTGATGGCAGTCAGCCTTGGCGTTTTTGCCTACGGCTGGTGGTTCTGACGCATCCGGCGCGTCCTATGCGTCTTCTCGAAGCCTTGCGCCGCACAGGCGCAGGGCTTCTTTTGCAAGAAGCGCCGTAGGATCGACGGTGTTTGCCGCAAGCTTGTACATGGAAAACGCAAGCGGCAGTTCCGTACAGCCGAGGATGAAGCATGCAGCGCCCGCTTTGGTCAAACGGTCGAGCATAGCCTGCACGGCGGACGCGTCAAAAGCACGACGGCCTGCCTTAACGCCTTCGTAGATAAGCGACATGACGGCCGCCTGCTCCGCTTCCTCCGGCAGAAGAAGCGAAACGCAGGGCGCTTCGCGCGCGAACGCGTCCGCATATACGCCGCTTTGCACCGTGCCGGTGGTGGCAAGCAGCACGACGCGCGCATACCCTTTTTCCCTTACGGCGGCCGCTGTGATGCGCGGCATATGCAGAACCGGCGTTTTTACGGCGGCGCAAACGTCGTCATAGAAGAAATGCGCCGTGTTGCACGCCATAACAAGCAAGTCCGCGCCGGCGCTTTCCAACCGTTTGGCGCTTTTGCACAGCTCAAGGCGCGGGTCTTCACCGCCGCGCAGTATGGCGGCGGTACGGTCGGGTATGCGGGTGTTGCTGTCGATGAGCATGGGGACGTGCGCCTGATCGCAGTCGGCGTCCGTATAGCGAAGCAGCTTTTCGTAAAGATCCGCGGTAGCGGCGGGCCCCATACCGCCGATGACGCCTAGGGTTTTCGTTGGCATAAACGACTCCTTTTGCCGCCTGTCGTGTTGTGACAGACGAGAATAAATCCATTATAGCGGATCGAGGACAAATAGCAAGACGAAAAGCGGCGCGGAGGTTTTCTCCGCGCCGCTTATGATGCTGTCTGTCAGTGCTGTAACGGTAAGCCGCAGTTTTACGCTTCCACGTCCATGGTGACGTATTTTTCGTCGAGCTCGTGCTCGGACTGCGCGACCACGACGGCGCAAGCCATATCGCCCGTAACGTTGACGCTGGTACGCGCCATGTCGAGGATACGCTCTACGCCCATGATGATGGCGACCGCGTCAAGCGGCAGGCCTACGGTGGTGAGCACCATGCCAAGCATGACCGTGCCGGCGCCCGGCACGCCGGCGGTGCCGATGGAGGCGAGCGTAGCCGAAAGGATGATGGTGACCATCTGACCTAACGTCAAGTCGATGCCGTAAACGGCGGCTACGAACAGCGCGCAGATGCCTTGGAAGGCGGCCGTGCCGTCCATGTTGATGGTAGCGCCCAAGGGGAGAACGAAGGAGCGCACATCGGGCGATACGCCCATGCTCTTGGAGCATTCCAACGAGAAGGGCAGCGTAGCCGACGAGCTTGCCGTGGTGAAGGCGAAGATGGAGGCAGGCGCCGCCAGCTTGAAGAATTTAATGGGGCTCATCTTGCCAAGGAATTTGACCGTGGTGGAATAGGTGAGCACGGCGTGCAGTATGCAGGCTACATATACAGCTACGATCAGCATAGCCAGAGGCCCGAGAACCGATGCGCCCTGCGAGGCGACAACGGGGATGATCAGGCAGAAAACAGCGTAGGGAGCCAGCTTCATCACGCCGCCGATGATGGCGTACATGACTTCGGTGAAGCCTTCCATACCCTTTTTGAAGTTCTCGGCCTTTTCGCCGACGACGGCGATGCCGACGCCTACGAACAGCGCGAACGCGATGACCTGAAGCATATTGCCTTCAACCAGCGCTTTGAATGGATTGGTGGGGATGATGTTGAGCAGCGTATCCACAAATCCGGTGGCTTCCTTGCCTTCATAGACGGCGTCGGCGGGAAGAGTCATGCCCGCGCCTACGTTAAAGAGCTTGCCGATCACAAGACCGATGATAACGGCGAACGCGGTGGTGCATAAGAAGTAGACGATGGTCTTGCCGCCGATGCGGCCCACCTTCTTGATGTCGCCAAGGCCGCACGCGCCCATGACCAGCGAACCGAATACCAACGGTACGATGATCATCTTGATGAGGTTGAGGAAGAGCGTGCCGAAGGGCTTGATCCAGTTGTTGGCGATATCGACGAGACCGGCGACGTTCATGATGAGGCCGACGACAACGCCCACCAACAAGCCGATAAGGATCTTAACGGTTAAGGGCATAGCTTTTTTCGCGGTTTTTTCCATAGAAACAATGATACCTCCTTGTTTGATATGTGCCGACGCACACAAAAATGAAAAGATGTGTTTAGCAAAACAGAACAGCTTATGTTAGTATTGTGTCATAAAAAGTACACAATTGCAATTCTTTTCAGCGCGGATTTATCGAATATATAACCTGTGCGTCGTCATTCGTGATACACTATGCGGCGGAAAGAAAGAATCCTGTACAGTAGGAGCGCATATGAGCGAATTGTGGAAGCAGCTGTTGATCGTCTGTCCGCTGGTGTTCTTGGCGGGCTTTGCGGATTCCGTGGCCGGCGGCGGCGGTATCATCTCCATTCCGGCGTATCTGTTTGCCGGCTTGCCCGTGCATATGGCTTACGGCACGAACAAATTTGCCATGAGCCTTGGCACGGCGGTGAGCGCAGTGAAGTATTACCGTTCCGGCAACGTGCGCGTAAAAAGCGTGCTGTTCGCCGTGGCGGGCGCGCTGCTGGGCTCCAATCTCGGCGCGCGGCTTGCGCTGTGCTTTAGCGAACGGTATTTGCAGTTGATTCTGGTGTTCCTTTTGCCGGCGGCGGCGATTTTCCTTTCCTTGAACCGTGGCTTTGGGCGCGAGGACGTGGAGCGTCCGGCGATTTCCAAGGGGCGAGAATATGCGCTATCTGCGCTCATCGGCCTTGCGGTGGGGGCGTATGACGGCTTTTTCGGACAGGGCGCGGGCACCTCTTATACGCTGCTGTTCGTTTCGCTCTTGCATTACAGCCTGCTTACGGCTTCCGGCAACGCGCGCGTTGTGAACCTTGCTTCCAATGTGGGCGCGCTTGCGGCTTTTATCGCGGGGGGCAAGGTCATGTACACGATCGCCGTGCCGGCGGCTGTCTGCGCGGTTTTAGGAAATTATCTAGGTTCCTCTTTGGCCATCAAAAACGGCGCTAAATTCATTCGCCCCATCATGGTGCTCGTCATCGTTCTATTGATCGCAAAGATTTTGATAGATATGTTTTAGCGGCTTGCGATACGCAAAAAGGGGCTTCTCCGCTGCTTGGAGAAGCCCCTTTGCAATGGGTGCGGCTTAAAAATAGCTGACCTTTACGTTTTTTCCCATGCGCTGGAGTTGTGCGCTCAAACGCTCCACAAGGTGCATTTTGTTGCCGAAGGAGTAACCGTCGCTGATCTGTTGCGCTTCGTTGACGGCGCGCCCCACAAACAGGTTGATGTCCGTAGCGGTCTCAAAGAGCGTGCGGGCAAGTATGGAAGCGCCGTCGTGCTTATTGCCCCATTTAAAGTAATTGCGGTTGTCCTCCACATAGTTATCCGCGTATTCCAAAACCCTTGTGAGCGTAATCACGCCTTCGGTTACGAGATCCACGCCCTCGATATGCGATATGGGCGGAATGCCTTCCTCCGGCGATTCGTATTCCAGCTTGACGGGCTTATTGAGATACTCCGCGGCGATCTTTGCCGTAGTACCGCCGCAGATGATATGTCTGCCTGCCTTGGAAAAGCAAAGCGTCATCACGCGGCGGTCGTCCGCCTTGCGGCTGGGCGGGCCAAAGACGATGTTGACCTGCTCCCTTTTACGGATGCGTACCACGCAGGCGGTCACGTCGTCGCCGGGCTTACCGCCGTACAGATTGTCGCATTGATCCAAAAGCAGCGTGCACAGGTCTTTTGCGGAATAATCCGGATGATAGAGCGCTTCCATGAAATCGATGACGTTTCCGCGCTGCCAATCGGGATTCATGATATTGTTGTCGCTCGCGCCCACCACGCCGTCGCTCATGGCGAGCAGCACGTCGCCGCAGCGAAGCTCGACCTGCGAAAAATAGATTTGCTTTCCTTCGATATTCAGTATGCTTTCCGTATAGTCGACATGCTTGCCGTTATGGAGAAAAATCACATGCGGGTTGTCGTACTGGATGATGCGGGCGCGCTCGTTCTCCTCAATATGCAGTATGGTAAAGGTGGAATAGGCGATGCCGCTTTTTTCGGCGGGCAGCGTCGCCGCAATGGTTTTGACGCATTCGTCCAGCGCAAGCCCTTTTGCCATCATGGTGGATATGATCTTTGCGGTAAGCGTGGAAAGTATGCTTGCGCGCACGCCGCTTCCCATGCCGTCTGCAAGCACGGCGATGCGGGAACCGTCCTCGCCGTTTGCCACGTCCACGTGGTCGCCGCAAAGCTGCTCGCCGTGCTTATTTAGGCTGTAATAGCCGATATCCGTCCATAGATCATTCATTGTCCTGCAACGACTCCTTCAGCTTTGTCAAGGCGATCTTGGTCTGCGCGGCGGTTTCGCCAAGAAGGGAAGCGATCTCCTGTACGACGCGCATTTGGTTATCGATGACCTCGTCCGCCACCTCGATGGTGTTGCTGCTGACGGATTCCCTATGCGAGCGGGCGGCCTCTTGGCTCGTTACGTCGCGGAGAAAAACGATGATGATATGGTAGTTCTTATTGCAAATGACCGTCTCTTCCACATAACGGCGGTATTCCGAAAGATACATAGGCTGGTTGCGCACGGTTTTGTTGAGCTGCACCACGTCGAGTACGGGGCGCGGATCGAGTATCGTTACGAGCTGTTCGCCGTAAAGATCCTTACGATCCTTGATATTCATGATCTCGCAGGCGATGTCGTTGAGCTGCTGAATTTCCAGCGACTCGTTGAGCACGATCACGCCCGTGGGGGAATATTTGATGATGATATCGGAGAAGGACTGCGCCTTTTCCATCAGATACGGCAGGCACATGTCGATCTGCGCCTTATCCATGCAGATGGCGATCGCCTTGTCGCGGCAGGTGTCATAGCCGCAGAAGCCGCAGTTGAGCTCTTGATCGGGGGAGGTTTTACCCATTTGCAGCAGCGTCTTTTTGATGGTTTCTTCGGAAATATGCACCTTGCGTATTTTCAGGTCGTCATGCGATTCGTGCAGCGTATCGGGCGCGGGCTGCTCCACGACGAAATCCTTTTTGCCCGCGTAGGCGTTGATGGCGGCGTTATTGGCGATCGGCGTGTCGCGCATGCGCTCCATTACAGGGCCGCATACGCAGCTTCCGGCGCAGGCGGACATCTCCACAAAGACGTTTCTTAGCTCGCCCTTGATGATCTCCTTGATGGCGCGGCGGCAGTTATCCATGCCGTCCACGGTGACGTAGGACCAAGCCGGGTTTTTGAACATGGTGCGGAGCACCCCGTCGCTGGTGGGAAACAGGCGCGCGCGGCTGTTTTCCTCCGTGTCGGGGATGGGCGTGAGCATGACGCCCTCGTTGTTCATCCAGCGGGTGAGCTCGTCAAAGGTGAGCGCGTGATCGATGTATTTCGAACGGTCCGATTCGCGCTTTTTTGCGATGCAGGGCCCGATGAATACGGTGACGGCCTCCGGATGTTCCTTTTTGATTTTTCTGCAATGCGCTTCGGCCGGGGTTACAACGTCCGCCAAATACGGCAGCGCGTCCGGCTTATGCAGGCTGATAAAATCGTTGATAACGGGGCAGCAGGAGGAGATCAGTACGCCGTGCTCCGCGCCGCTTTCGGCGATGAGCTGTTCATAGCGCGTTTTGACGATGGTGGCGCCGATCGCGGTTTCCTCCACGGCGAAGAAGCCAAGCTGCTTGAGCGCTTTGCGCATGGAGGCGATGGTAGCGCCCTTGTAGTTGGCGGCAAAGGACGGCGCGAGGCTTACATACACCGGCTCCTTTGCCGCGAAATGCGCTTTAACAGGTTCGATATCGGATCGAACCTCTTTCGCGTTTTGCGGGCAGGCGACATAGCATTGCCCGCAAAGCAGGCATTCGTCCGCAATAATTTCAGCTTTTCCGCTTGAGAAGCGTATGGATTTTACGGGGCAGCGCTGGATACATTTGTGGCAGTTTTTGCAGTTGGACTGGATCAGGCGGATGTATCCTTGATTTTGATTCATTGCGGTAATCCTCCTTGCGGCATGAGCCGAAATCTTGCGCTGTGTTAAGCTTCGCTTCTCATGCGCTGCAACAATTCATGCAGCAGAAGCGTTAAGGAATCGGTTAGATTCTCCGTGCGCACGGCAACGCCCTCCGGCGTTTGCAGCGTGACGTCCGTGAAATTCCAAATAGCGAGCACGCCGCCTGCGATCATCTTGTCCGCCGTTTGCTGCGCGAGCGCGTTCTCTACGCACAACACGCCGATGTGGATGTGCAGGCGCTTACACAGCGACGTGAGCTTATCCATACCCAATATATGCGTGCCGTGCAGACTGCTTCCCGCGAGCGCCGGATCGTCGTCGAAAGCGGCGACGATGGTGATGCCGCAGTTTTGAAAGCCGTTATAGCCAAGCAGCGCGCCGCCGAAACCGCCTACGCCCGCAAGAATGGCGCTGTCCACGTTCCGAAGCCCCAAAAAGTCCTCAATGTCGCGTATCAGCGCTTCGCGCGCAAAGCCCACCTTGGGTCTGCCGCCGGTGGTGCTTACCGCCGCGAGATCCTTGCGTACCTGTATTTCGGTGCGGTCAAGCGCCGCGGCCAGTTTACCTGCGGAAACAAACGGCGAATCCGCACAGACGTCGCTGCGAAGAAAGCTTAGATATGTGGGCAAACGCTTGAGCGTTTGCGCCGGAATGGATCGAATCGTATTTGTACCTTCCATAAGCCCTCCCAACATTACAAAACCATTATAGCGACAATTCTCGCGGTTCGTCAATCGTTGGCGAAAAAAGAGAAAACAAGGCGGGCGCAATAAGCCCGCCTTGTTCAAAAACCGACTGTTGGGGGCTTATTTTTTACCCTGCATGTATTTATCCATGGCGTCCGCGGCACCCTTGCCGGCGCCCATCGCCAAGATGACCGTAGCCGCGCCCGTTACGGCGTCGCCGCCGGCGAACACACCCTCGCGTGTGGTCGCGCCCGTTTCGTCCGCGACGATGCAGCCGTGCTTCTCCGTTTCGATCCCTTCGGTGGTCTGCTTGATGAGGGGGTTGGGCGAGGTGCCAAGCGACATGATCACGCAGTCCACATCCAAATCGAATTCGGAACCCGCGATCTCTACGGGACGGCGGCGGCCGGAGGCGTCTGGCTCGCCAAGCTCCATCTGGATGCAGCGGATGCCGCAAACAGCGCCCTTATCGTTGCCGAGTATTTCCGTGGGGTTATTGAGGAGTTTAAATACGATGCCTTCCTCCTCCGCGTGCTCCACTTCCTCGCGCCTTGCGGGCAGCTCCTCCATGGAACGGCGGTAGATGATATAGACGACGTCCGCGCCAAGCCGCAGCGCGCAGCGCGCAGCGTCCATCGCCACGTTGCCGCCGCCGACCACGGCGACGCGCTTTGCCTGCATGATGGGGGTATCGCTCTTGCCGGTATAGGCCTTCATGAGGTTGGTGCGGGTCAAGAACTCGTTGGCGGAATAGACGCCGTTGAGGTTCTCGCCGGGGATGCCCATAAACTTGGGCAAGCCCGCGCCGGAGCCGATGAATACGGATTCATAGCCCTGCTCGAACAGCTCGTCTACCGTGAAGGTGCGGCCGATGACCGTGTTGGTCTCCACGTCTACGCCCAGCTTTTTCAGGGTTTCGATCTCGTTGCGGACGATGCGCTTGGGCAGCCTGAATTCGGGAATACCGTAGACCAGCACGCCGCCGGCGGTGTGCAGCGCTTCAAAAATGGATACCTGATAACCGCGCCGCGCAAGTTCGCCCGCGCACGCAAGACCGGCGGGGCCGCTGCCGACGACCGCGGCCTTGTGGCCGTTGGAGACGGGCTTTTCCACTTTCGCGTCGGGATCGGCGGCATGGCGGTCTGCGACAAAGCGCTCCAACCGGCCGATGCCTACGCCTTCGCCCTTGATGCCGCGAACGCAGTACTTCTCGCATTGGTTCTCCTGCGGGCAAACGCGGCCGCAAACGGCGGGGAGGCTGCTGGATTTGGAAATGACGACGTATGCGCCCTCATAGTCCTTCTCCGTAACCTTATGGATAAAAGCGGGTATGTCGATCTGCACGGGGCAGCCCTGCACGCAGGGCTTATTCTTGCAGTTTAAGCAGCGCGCCGCTTCGTCCAAAGCGATCTCCTCGGTGTACCCGATGGCGACCTCTTCAAAATTCTTATTGCGTACATCCGGCGCCTGCGTGGGCATCGGGTTTTTTGTGGGGCTCATGTTCGGCATATTATTTTCCCCCTTCCGCTTGCTTGAAAAGATTACAGGTGGCTTCGCGCGCATGCCCCTCAAATTCTTTATACATGCCGCCGCGCGCCATCGCTTCGTCAAAATCGACCTCGTGACCGTCGAACTCGGGGCCGTCCACACAGGCGAACTTCATCTTGCCGCCCACGGTAAGCCGGCAGCAGCCGCACATGCCCGTGCCGTCGATCATGATGGGGTTCATGCTCACAACGGTTTTGACGTTGAAGGCCTTGGTGGTCTTGCAGACGAATTTCATCATAATTAAGGGCCCGATGGCAATGACCTCGTCGTAGTTTTCGCCGCCTTCGATAAGCTTTTTCAAAGCGTCCGTTACAAGACCCTTTTCGCCCACCGTGCCGTCGTCGCTCATCAAAACGTACTTGTCGCTGACCTCGCGGAACTCCTTTTCCAAAATGACCAAATCCTTGGTGCGGAAGCCGACGATGGAATGCACCTCGGCGCCCGCCTCGTGCATGGCCTTCGCTACGGGGAAGGCGATGGCGCAGCCTACGCCGCCGCCGACCACGGCGACCTTCTTAAAGCCCTCGGTATGGGTGGGCTTACCAAGCGGCCCCACAAAATCCGAAAGGCATTCGCCCTGCTCCATATGCGCAAGCTTCATGGTCGTTGCGCCCACGATCTGGAAAATGATGGCGATGAGACCCTTTTCGCGGTCATAATCCGCCACGGTCAGGGGAATGCGCTCCCCTTCCGCATCCGTGCGCAGAATGATGAACTGCCCCGGTAATGCCTTCGCGGCGATGTGCGGCGCATAGATATCCATACGGCACACCGTATCGTTCAGCATGGTTTTTACGGCGATTTCGTTGTTTTGCATGCCTGCTCCTCCTTGTGATATGATGTTCACGCAGTGATGATAGTAGATTGGATTCCCACGGTTCAATATGCAGTATACCTACTTTATCCGGCAAGGTCAAGGGGGCCGAGGCATAAATCGATATATTCTTATTGAAAAAATATAGAAAAATTGGAGACGTGCCTGCGGATTGACGCACAGGCACGCTGACGCTATACTGATAAGGAATATCGAAGAATTTACGTAGCCGCTTGCGGAAGGGAGTAAGGGTCCTATGAG
>JAQVRG010000109.1 GCA_028701165.1 Eubacteriales bacterium
GATATGGTACAGTTCGGCCCTTCGGATTTCAGCATGAGCAAGGGTTGGAATTCGGCCGAGCATAAAGCGGAGATTGCCGAGATCGAGGAGTTTGTGATCCGCAAAGCGCTCGAGCACGGCATAGCGCCCCGCTGCGAGTGCGACGACATGCAGAAGGCCGAATACTACAAGAGCCTTGGCGTGCGGCATTTCTGCATCGGCGACGAATACCGCATCCTCAACGCCTATTGGAAGGGCACCTGCGGCGAAGCGCGCAGGCTTGCCGACACGCTGTAGAGCCCCTGAAAGGAGAGCACGGCTTCATGAAGCAGAAAATACTCATATCCCGCAACGTCCCCGCGGCGTGTCTTACGCCTTATGAGGATGAATTCGATTTCACCATGCCGCAGGAAACGGACGCGTCCTTCCCGCTTGCGCACATCATCGATGTGATCGGCGATTACGATGGTTATTTCGCCGTCGATCTGCAAGCGCCGCCCGCCCTTTTTGACGCGGCCAAGAAGCTCAAGGCCATCGCCAATTTCGGCGTCGGCTACGATAAGATCGACTGGAAGTACGCCACCAAGCTTGGCATACCTCTTCTGAACACCCCCACGCAGGTCACCGAATCCACGGCGGAGCTTGCCACCGCGCTGATCATGGACACCATGCGCGGCGTATCGCGCTACGACAAGGAGGTGCGGCAAAACGTATGGATCACGCCGCTCTTCTCCGATCGCAACACGCAGCTTTTCGGAAGCACCCTTGGCATCGTGGGCTTTGGCCGCATCGGCAAGGCCGTGTGCAAAAAGGCGCAGGGACTTGGCATGACGGTGGTGTACTACGATAAATACCGTGCGAGCGCGGACGTAGAAAAGGCCTACAACGTCGAGTATATGGACTTTGACGCGCTGCTGGGCGCTTGCGACTGCGTAAGTTTGCACGCGCCGTATTTCCCGGAAAATCATCACATCTTCAACGCCGAGACCTTCAAGAAAATGAAACCCTCCGCCTACTTTGTCAACGCCGCGCGCGGCAAGCTCGTGGACGAGCCGGCGCTGTACGAGGCGCTCAAAAACGGCGTGATCAAAGGCGCGGGACTGGACGTTTACGAGAACGAGCCCACCGTCTATGAAGGCCTTTTGACGCTTGATAACGTGGTGCTCACGCCGCATATCGCAAGTTTGACCATGCGCTCGCGCATGGGGATGTGCGACGAGGCGCTTCAAGGGCTTACGGCGATACTCAACGGCAAGGTGCCGCACAACGTCGTGAACCCGGAGGTCCTAAAATAATCGCCGTCGGGTAAAAGCGTCGGCAACTTCTTTGGGGTTTGTTAAGAGGCGCGCCCCTTACCTTTCAACCGAATCTGACGACACACCCCAGGGCGCCTTCTCTTGCCGCTATGCGGCAATTCACCTTGTGTGCGTCAGATTCGGAAGGCGTTGCCGCGCAAGGCTTTCTCAGCAATTTACAACGCCCGTGAACGAAGTGAACAGTTGTAAATTGCAACCATCGACAAAGGTCGAACGACCTTTGTCGATACGCTTGGATTTTTAAGAGGCTGCCGCATGACGTATGCGCTCATCATACTCAAGCAGATCATCGCGCTTTTCGTCTATGCGGCGATCGGCTATTTCATGCACCGCGGAAAGCTTTTAAACCGCGAGGGCGTACGGAGCATGTCCAATCTCCTGCTCTATATCCTTCTGCCCTGCGTGATCGTCAATTCCTTCTGCCGCGAGTCGACCCCCGAGGTCACGCGGGCGCTCGGCTACT
Source organism: Eubacteriales bacterium (assembly GCA_028701165.1). GTDB lineage: Bacteria > Bacillota > Clostridia > Christensenellales > CAG-138 > JAQVRG01. The sequence continues at coordinate 1,759 of JAQVRG010000109.1, forward strand.
CCTTCGTGCTGGGCGCACTGCTGCACGGCGTTGCCATCCTCATCTCGGAGCTGCTTTTTCACAAAGCGCCGCTTGACAGCTTTTCGGCAAGCTTCTCCAACATCGGCTACATCGGCGTACCGCTGATTGTGGCGGCGCTTGGCGAGGACGCCGTCCTCTACGCCGTGGGCATGATCGCCATGCTCAACGTCCTGCAATGGACCTACGGGCAGCGCATGCTCACGCGGGACACGGGCGCGTTCCAATGGAAAAAGGCGTTTATTAACCCCTTGGTCATTTCGGTGACGATCGGGTTGTTTTTCTATTTCCTGCCCATAGAAATGCCGCCGTTGCTGCATAACTGCGTCAGCGCGGTCGCGGACTGCAATTCGCCCATCGCCATGGTCATCCTCGGTTACTATGTGCACGAAATTCCCTTTAAGCAGATGTTTACGCTGCCTGCGGCCTACGCGGTAAGCGCCGTAAGGCTGCTTTTGATCCCGCTTTGCAGCCTTCTGCTGCTTGCGTGGCTGCCCGTGTCTTCCGACATCAAGCTTGCGCTCATGCTTTCCGCCGCGTCGCCCGTAGGCGTCAACGCCGCGATCTACGCGGAGCGTACGGGGCATGATTATGCGCGCGCGGTCATCATGGTGTGCCTGTCTACGCTTCTATCCCTTTTGAGTATGACGTTTCTGATCTGGCTTTCCGCAAAGCTGTTTTGATTTTCTTACGCGCGTACGGTGAGCTTATAAAGCTCCTCGGCGGCAAGGCGCGCCTTCGCCACCACGTCGCCCCCTTCTTTGGGGAAGCAATAGTAAAGCGTGCTGTTCGTACCGATGCAGATCATGTCCCCGATCTCATACCAATAGTAATCGGAATAAAGGCTGTAGGAAGCGGCGGGGCTTTGGCGGTAATCGAGCGCGCCGTCGCAGCCGGTGAGATGAAAGCCCGCAAAGCTGTGCGTAAGCGTGCCGCTCCCGACTCTGTAAATCGACTTCATGTCAACCATCATGCAAATATCTACCGCCGTTTCCATGCGGTAGGTTCCCGCGATCAGCTCGTTTCGCACCATCTCCCGCTCCCAGCGGAACCAGTCGGGTATGTGCGTGAATTTCGCCTCGCCCGAAAGCGCTTCCAGCGCGCCGTATTCGCTAAGCCGATACGCCTTGCCGCAGCTTTGGCAGCGGATCGTGTCACCGCGTCCCTGCATTTGCCCCTCCGTCAGGCAATGGGGGCATTTGTAAAGCACGCGGTTAAGATCGTCCGCGCGAAAGGGTTCGTCGATACAAATCTTGTTCTCCTGTTGATAGCGGAACGCATCGAAGGTGAAGCGCTCCTGTAAAAGCGCGTTCAGTTCCTCCGCCGAACGCTCGCGGAGCATGGCGGGGGAGAAAAGGTATTCCATATCGGCGCTTACATCCACCCGCCTAAGGCGGAGGTTGTTGTAGAGCGGATCGTGCAGAAACGCGCCGTAGGTCTTGATCATTACGACAGGCACATCCAAGAATTGCAAGCACCGCCCAAGGCTTTGGGGCAGGGGCGTGGCGGTGCCGTCAAAGCTGTAGCTCGCCTCCGGGTACATAAGTATAGAGCTTTTGAGCGTTTTTAGGGCGTAGCGCATATCGCGCACGAGCAGCGTATCCGTCAAAAACTTTTGCGTGGGGATACAGCCCAAGCGGCGCATCAGCCCTTCCTTCCCCACAAACCCGTCCGACGTGCAGACGATGTGATAGGGGCGGTCAGATAACAGCGTCGCGGCGATCTTGAGATCGAGAAAGCAGGAATGGTTCATCAGCACCAAACACGGTTCGTCCGGCGCGAGCCGCTCCATGCCAATCCTCCGGCAGGTAAAGCGCACGTCCTTCAACTCCGGCGCGCCGGCGATTTTCAACACCCAGCGGAAAAAGCGGCTCTGCGCGGCGGGGCGCTTATGGGCGGGGGATTGGATGCGGCAGACTTCGGCATAGGGCTTGTCCGTTACCTTGATCTTCATATGGCTCCCATCTGTGTGAAAAATCACTTGCTGGTATTGTAACATAGAATCCGACGCATAAAAAGAGCGGACGCATAAGCGTCCGCCCAAACTTATCGACAAAGGTCGAAGATCTTTATCGAATCTTTACGCCTCCGGCAATACTTCGCCCTCCGCGTCGGGTATGCCAAACTCGTCCGTAACGACGTCCTCCTCCACGGGTTCTTCCGGTATCGCCGAAACGAATTCCGACAGGTACGCGTCCTGCGGCAAGCCCGCAAGCAGCGCCGGCAGATTGACCACGATGCCGTCCATGCTGTAGGGAAGCGTCATGGTAACGCCCATGTTGACCTCTTCGCCGCCCTTTTCCTGCGTGATCGCAAGAAGCATTTCGAACTTTTGGCCGATACACTTGGCCATACCCCTGTCCTTGTTATAGAGCTTGGCGACCTGCTCACCGTCCACGGTGACCACGACCTTATAAGGCCCTTTATAGGTTTGGCCGTTATAATCGATGTTCTTGTTGTCGATGTATACGGTATGCCCGCGGCCGATGATGAACATGACGGCTGCAATAAGGAGAAGCGCGAGCACTGTCAACCCTCTAAAGAGCCATGCGCGTTTCGATTTCATTTTGTCTCCTCCTTTTGCTCAAGCGCAAGCTGCGCCCCCAGCATGCTCTTCATCTTGCGCTTTTTGGCCTCGTACATGGTAAGCGCCACCGTGATAACGCCGTAGGATACGAACACGCGGAAGTATTCGCCGATCATGGAGTCGCCCGTGATCTTGGCGCCCGCGGCGGGCGCTACGATGAACATCAGATGGAACAGCGTTACGCCTAAGAACACGTTGCCTATAGACGCCTTATCGACGGACGCGCCGCCCACAAGCAAGGCCGCGATACAGAACATGCCGATCTGCGAGTGCGAGCTGTAGGTGGAAAGGTTGCCCATATTCTGCAAATACAGGATCATGCCAAAGCCCGCAAGCACCGTGGACATGACGATGGAAATGATGCGCGTGCGCTCCACGTTGATGCCCGCGTCGCGCGCGACCTGCATATCCTGGCCGACTGCGCGCATATCCTGCCCCAGCTTGGTCTTTCTAAACCAGATGATGAAGAAGCACAGCAGCGCGATCAGAATGAGCGTGAGCACGGGGATCTTCACGCCCTTGATGTTGACGGCGATCAGATTGTCGATACACTGGCGCATGTTCAAAAGGCTCACGGTGTTGCGGATGCCGTAGCCGCGCGGCAGCTTGATGGCGGAATGCTTGATGGGAATGATGGGCCCCATCATATAGAGCACGACAAGCTGATAAAGACCGTTAATGAAGTAGCTGATGATATAGCTCGTTACCATCTCGCGGCCTTTGGCCATGTTGAGGATCTTGCCGCACAAAAGGCCCAAGAGCACCGAGATGGGAATGGAGATGATCATCGCAAGCACCACGCCGGGGATGCCCCATATCTGCCAGTCCGCGACGAGGATCAAGCCGATCTCGCCGGCCATGGCGCCCAGCGTCATACCGAAGTTCAAGCCCATGCCCGCCATGATGGGGATCAAGAGGCAGAGGATGAGGAAGGTGTTTCGCCCCATGCGCGTCATGATCTCGTTGAGCAGGTAGCTCGGGGAAAAGCCGGATATGGGAATACAGATCGCGCAGATGATCACGAACATGATCGGCACGCTGTTGTTGCGGAGAAAATCGCCGACCTTTTTCCCGAAATCCTTCTCGGCCGTATTGTTGTTCTTTATTTCACTCATTTTGTTCTCTCCGTTTTTCTCGTCAAAGCGTACAGGATCATGCCGTTGGAGACGATGATTCTGATTACCTCGCTCATGTCCATATGGATCAGCGAGTTCATAACGGTCGGCGTCATGGTGACGATGCCTTGGAACAGGAAGGTGCCGATAATGACGTTTGTGATGGACGCCTTATTCACCGACGCGCCGCCTATGAGGATCGCCGCTACGGCGGGCAGCGCCATATAGAAAGGTGCCATGTAAAGCTGCACAAAGCCAAAGCCCTGCTCGTACACGAGGATGCCGATCGCCGCAAGCCATGTGGACATCACGACGGACAAAAGGCGCATCTTATCGACGTTGACGCCCGCGGCTCTG